>LUZH01000077.1 GCA_001602885.1 Bacteroidales bacterium Bact_16
GCGGGGATTTCTCTTCATATGCTCGTCGATGGCGGAAATGACCGAGACCGCCTGCTCGTAATGGGTGTTCATCGCCTCGTGGCCGGCATCCGGGGCGTAGCGGGCGAATTCGCATGCGTCCAGCAGGGCCGTGAAATCGGCCGCCAGCGCTTCGCCGGCGCCGCTTTCGACCAGCCGGGCGGAGATGTTTTCCTTGCTCATGTCGGCGGCGTCCAGGTTGAGCTTGTCGGAGACGAAGCCCAGCAGGGCGCGGTGCAGTTCCTCATAGAAGGCAGCATAGAGGTTGCCCTTGAGGAAAGTGCCCGCCTGCGCGAGCCGCTTGCGGGCCATCTTGGTGGCGCCGCGGTTCTTGTTGCCGACCACATCGGCGCGCATCGCGAGGATGCGGCGGATCGCGAAATAAGCGGCCGCGCCCAGCGCGAGCAGCAGCACCGTCAGGATCCAGAAGCCGGCCGAGCCGACGAAGAACGTGCCCACGGATGAGAGCGTGCCGGGCCGGGTGGCGATGAAACGGATGTCGCTGCCCAGGTCGCGCACGTCCTTGCGGTCCACGCCCGGGACGAGCTGGCCGCCGGACGGGGCCGCGCCGTCGTCGGCGCCCTTGGCCACCTCGACGGGCAGCGCCTGGCTGCGCAGGGTCACGTATTTGCGGGAAGAAAGGTCGAAATAGCTATACTCCACGGGCCCGAGCGTGAACGAGCCGTGGCTGCGCGGGATGAACGGATACTCGAACTGCTTGCCGCCGGGCACGTCGGTCGTCCTGACGTCATAGACCTCGAAATCTGACGGGAAGGAAAGCTTCGGGGGCTCCAGCAGCATCGTGTTGCCGGTGCCCGTGACCGTGACGCGGAGTGCGGCCGCGTCGTGGGTCCTGAACGCGTCGCGGGTCAGCTCGGCGCTCATCTTGAACGCGCCCACGCCTCCGCCGAACGAGTCCGGCGCGCCGCCCGGCAGGGGGCTCACGCGGACCTTCAGCGGCTGGGTTGTCACCCGCTTGCGGATGGTCTGGTAGTCGTCCTGGAAGAAGTCGTCGAACACGCTGCCCGACGAGCGGCGCGGGGCGCTGACCAGGACCAGGCAGACCAGCTCCGCCGGGTCGACGGTCAGTTCGCCGGACTTCTGCGGGATGACCGTCCAGCTGCGGAGCACGGCGGCGTCGTAGATCTTGTCGCCCAGGTTCTCGCGGTGGAATTCGACCTGCGCGGCGCCCGGAAGCTCCTGGCTCCAGAAGCCGTTGAACGCAGGGAATTTGGGGCTCTCGACCCCGCCCAGGCGGATGCCCCGCTGATAAAGCTTGAGCGTGACCGTGACCGGCTCGCCCACCATCACGTCCTTCTTGCTGAGCGTCATGCGGAGGAACAGGTCGTCCGCCGACACGTTGCCGGTCTGGGCGCTCCCGCCCTGCCGGCCGCCCTGCGCAGGCTGGCCGCCGCCCTGCTTTTTGGCCGCTTCCCCGTCGGCCACCACCTCGACGGTCGGCCGGCCGGAATAGATCTTCTCGCCCTTGACCGTAGCTTCTGCGGCGGCGAGATGGAAGCGCCCGGTGTTCTTGGGCAGCAGGATGTAGGTGAACGTGGTCTGCGCCGAGTGTTCGCGCTTGCCGTTCACGTATTTGGTCGAAGATGAAAAGCCCCGCTGGGGCCCCCAGACCAGCTGGAAATCGCTGCCGGGATCCCACTGGAAGTTGTCCTGGGAATGCTCCCCGTCGATGACGAAGGTGACGTTGAACTGTTCGTTCACACCGACGAGATTGGGCGCCTGGACCTGGATCGAGGTCTGGGCGGAGGCGGCCAGCACGCTGAAAGCCGCGACGAGGAATGACATTAACTTACGCATCACCAATTCTTTTCTTTATGACGGGACTTCTCCTGCATCGCAGCCTTCTCCCGGTTCACCTTGTCCTGGGTGTTCTTCTCCTGGTCCCGGATGGCCTGCAGCATCTGCTGCATCTGCTTGGGAGACATCTGGTCCGACGGACCGTTCCGACGCTCTTCCTGATTCTGCCGGCCCTGGCCCTGCTGATCTTGATTCTGATTCTGCTGATTCTGGTTCTGATCCTGATTCTGCTGATCCTGGTTCTGGTCCTGATCCTGATCCTGATTCTGGTCTTGATCCTGGTCTTGATCCTGGTCCTGATCCTCGTCTTGATCCTGATCCTGATCCTGCGGGGGCTCTTGGTCCGGGTACGGATACGGATACGGCGACGGCTGCTCCATGTCGGGAATGTCACCCAGCATCTTCCGGGCGTAGACATAATTCTCCTTGGCGTCCATGTCCGAAGGATCCATCAGCAGCGCCATCTTGTACATGTTGACGGCCTGCCTCCAGTCTTTCAGCTTGGCGGCGGTATTGCCGGCGTTGTAGTAATATTTCGCCGGGACGAGCGGGGTCGGGGAACCACTGAGCGTCCGGGCCGCGCCTTCATAATCCTCCTGCCTGTACAGCGACGAGGCCAGGTCATAACGCGCCGTCAGCGACGTGGAGTCCTTGTCCAGCGCCTTGCGGTAATCGATCTCCGCCTCCTTGTACTGCCGGTGGCGGTATTTGCGGTTGCCGGCCCGCACGTCGCTGCGGTCCGCCTGTGCAAAGACGGACAGACTGCAGAAAAGCAGCAGGACGGCCAGCAGACTATTTCTCATCGAACAACCTCCTTTTGGCGCGGCGCTCGCCGACCAGCATCTCCAGCACGAAGAAGAAGAGCGCCACTGCAAAGAAATACATATACTGTTCGTCATATTCCGTGAAGACGACGTTGCCGAAGCGCTCGTCCTCCAGCTTGCGGATCTCCGCGAGGATGGGGTTGAGCCCGAACTCCTCGTTGCCCGCATGGACATAGGCGCCGTTGCCCGCCGCCGCGACGCGCCTGAGCGTCTCCTCGTCCAGGTGGGTCACGACGATGTTGCCGGCCTTGTCCTTCATCAGTTCGCCGTCCAGCGGAATCGGCTGGCCGCGCAGCGAGCCCACACCGACCGTGTAGACGCGGATCCCCGTCTCGGCCACCTGGCGGGCGGCCTCCACGGGATCGTCTTCGTGGTTCTCGCCGTCGGTGATCACGATGATCGCGCGGCTCTTCTCGCTCTGCGTGCTGAAGCTCTTGGCAGCCAGCAGGATGGCGTCGCCGATGGCCGTGCCCTGCACAGGTATGGACTTGTTGTCGACCGAGTTGAGGAACATCTTGGCGGACACATAGTCCGTCGTGACCGGCAGCTGCACGAAAGAAGTGCCGGCAAAGATGATCAGGCCGATGCGGTCGCCGTCCAGACGGTCCACGATGCGGGAAAGGGCGAGCTTGGCGCGCGACAGGCGGTCGGGCGTATAGTCCTGGGCGAGCATCGAATTGGACACGTCCAGGCAGATCATGATCTCGGCCCCCTTGATCTCGCGCTCCTGGAGCGTGGCGCCCAGCTGCGGGCGGGCCATGCCGACCGCGAAGCTGGCGAAGCCGATGCAGAAGAAGATGGTCCGCCACCAGCCCTTGGCTCCGGACCAGGAGGGCATCAGGGCGGCGACGAGGCGCTCGTCGCCGAAACGGCGGATGCGTCTGCGGCGGACGCGGAGCCGGACCGCATGCCCCAGCAGGAGCAGCGGGACCAGCAGCAACAGCCACAGGAAAACGGGTCTTGCAAAGATCAGCATACTACGGCATCCTCCTCATAAAAAGTCCGACCAGCAGTTCGAGCAGCAGGCAGATGAGCGCCGCCAGGCCGAAACGCCCGAACAGTTCCTTATAGACGGGGAAGCTGTCCATCGTCGTGCGGGACTTCTCCATCTTGTTGATCTCAGAATAGATTTCCGCGAGCTTGGTGTTGTCCGTGGCGCGGAAATAGCGGCCGCCGGTGCTCTCGGAGATCTCCTTGAGCAGGTCTTCGTCGATCTCGACCTGCATCTTGCGCATCTCCATGCCCCAGGGCGTCATCACCGGATAGGGGGCGAGGCCGTTGGCGCCCACGCCGATCGTGTAGACGCGGACCCCGTAGGTCTTGGCGATCTCGGCCGCCGTTAGCGGGGCCACCGTGCCCTGGTTGTTGACGCCGTCCGTCAGCAGGATGACCACGCGGCTCGGCGCGTCGGAATCCATCAGGCGGGTCACCGCCGTGCCGAGGCCGTTGCCGATCGCGGTGCCGTCCTCGATCAGGTCGGTCTGCACCTCCTTCATCAGGTTGATCAGCGTGGCGCGGTCGGTGGTCAGCGGGCACTGCGTGTAGCTCTCGCCCGCAAAGACCACGATGCCCATCCGGTCGCTCGGCCGCTGGGCGATGAATTCGATGGCGATGTCCTTGGCCGCGCTGATGCGGTCGGGCGTGAAGTCCCGGGCCAGCATGCTCGTGGACACGTCCATCACCAGCATGATGTCGATGCCTTCCGTGTCGCGCTTCTCGACCTCGAAGGTCGAACGCGGACGCGCCAGCGCCACCACGATCAGGCAGAGCGCGGCGGTGCGCAGCGCCATCGGGACGTGGCGCAGCACGGACTTGAAGTTGCGTCCGCCCTGCAGCCAGGGCGCGAGCGTGGCGACGCGCAGGTGCGGACGCCGCTCCGCCAGCTCCCTGTAGACATAGAGGGCGACGAGCAGCAGCGGCACGAGCAGCAGCCAAAGCAGAGCAGGATTCTCAAAGTTCATCCGGCGTCTTCTGCTCCTCCTCAAGCACGGTCTGGTAGGTGGAATTCACGAAACGGACGGCCGTCGGCAGCGCGCGGGCGTTCTCCTCGCCGGAGGCCACGTGCTTGGCGAACTTGACGAAGTCGGCGCACTCGAAGACGCCGCGCAACTCCTCGCGCAGGTCTGCGGGGATGCTCTTCTCGTCCCGGAGGGCGTCGAAGAGTTCGGCCGTCGTCATCTCCGGCGCATCCACGCCGAAGCGTTCTTCGATATAGGTCTTGAGGGTATCGGTGATACCCGAATAGAAGGCTTTCTGCCTTTCGGGGGCCCAGAACGCTTCGTCGCGCCACTTGTCCAGCGCGCGCAGCGCCACGACGTGGGCCGGGTCGCGGACCGCGGCCACCTCGCCGGTCGCCCGGCGCTTCCGGACCAGCAGCAGGCAGACGACCAGGATCACGAGCCCGGCGGCCAGCCAGAAGACCATCACCCAGGGCATGACCTCCCCGGGCGTCAGCGGATAGCGCATCTGCCCCTTGATGTCGTGGAGCTGGTAGGTGGCCGTGTCGACGGGCATCGTCTTCACGTCCAGGTCCACGCCCTCGAAGACCA
>LUZH01000078.1 GCA_001602885.1 Bacteroidales bacterium Bact_16
GTTCGACGTCTCGGAAGTATCCATCCGCAAGGACCTCGCCGTCCTCGAAGAGAAGAAGCTGTTGCTCCGCGTCAAGGGCGGAGCGGTCGACATGCACCAGTCCGGCGACTACGACGACATGACCATCAGCCAGAAGCAGCGCCTGCACGCCCGCGAGAAGCAGCTGCTCGGCAAGTTCGCCGCTTCGATGATCCGCAACGGCGAGACCATCATCCTCGACTCCGGCACCACCACGATGGAGATCGCCAAGAATCTCGAAGGCTTCAACGACCTGACAGTCATTACGAACGCCCTATGCGCTCGGTCTCCTACTCCACCGTGGGCATGCTCGCGGAGTCGGCGCTCAAGAATTTCTACTGCGACAAGCTCTTCCTCGGCGTGGACTCGGTCAGCATCAAGGACGGCATCTCCACGCCCAACCTCGAGGAGGCCAGCCTCAACCAGGCCATGATCAATTCCGCCAAGGAAGTGATCGCCATCTTCGACTCCAGCAAGCTCGGCCGCCGCAGTTTCGTCCACATCGCCTCGCTCGACAAGATCGACACGATCATCACCGATTCCGGCATCTCCCCGGACTTCAAGGACTACGTGGAGGCGTCCGGCATCAAACTCCATATAGTAGAGGTATAAACTTTCGCAATGTAATTTTTTGCAAATATTCTTTCTTTTCTTAACTTTGTAGGCAACACTGAAGTTAATTAACGAAAGAATATGGCAAAGAAACACAACTGGCTTGCCTATGCCCTGATCACGATGGTGACGTGGGGCATCTGGGGCGCCTTCTCCTCCACTCCCGATTATCCCTCCACCCTGACCTACGTCGTCTGGGCGGTGAGCATGATCCCCTGCGCCCTCGTCGCACTGGCCAATATCAAGTTCAAGCTGGACACCCGTCCGAAGTCCGTCATCCTCAGCATGGGCGTCGGCCTGCTCGGCGCCGGCGGCCAGCTGGTCCTCTTCGAGGCCCTCAAGCACGGCCCCGCCTACCTGATTTTCCCGCTCATCTCCGTGGCGCCGATCGTGACCGTGATCCTGTCCACCATTTTCCTCAAGGAACGGGTCAGCAAGCTCGGCATCCTCGGCATCGTGCTGGCCTTCGTCGCGCTCGTCTGCTTCTCGCTGTCCAGCAAGTCCGACGAGATCGCCCAGGACAACCTCTGGATCCTGCTCGCCTCACTGGTCTTCATCTGCTGGGGCACGCAGGCCTTCGTGATGAAGCTGGCCAACAACCACACGCCCGACGCCGAGAGCGTCTTCGTGTACATGGCCATTTCGGCCGTGCTGCTGATTCCGGTCGCCCTGCTGATGACCGACTTCTCGCAGCCCATCAACCATTCTTTCAACGGCCCGTACCTGACCTTCTGCATCCAGATCCTCAACGCCATCGGCGCCTTCGCCCTCGTCTACGCCAACCGCTACGGCAAGGCGATGATCATCGCGCCGCTCGCCGACGCCTGCGCCCCCGTGATCACCACGGCCATCTCCCTGATGCTCTACGCGCACGTCCCGGGCATCGCCCAGATCCTGGGCATCGTCTCCGCAATCACCTGCGTGCTGATCTTCAGCCGCGAATAAGGATAAGTCAAAACTAACAACAACCGCGGTTCTCCGCAACTATTTATCTAACGAGAAGAAGGCGACTGAGTTTCCTCAGCCGCCTTCCATTATCTTATAAGGGCCTGCCTAGCGGAAGGAGACCCAGTCGATCTCGACGGAGCCGGAGATCAGCTCGACGGCGATGTCCTGCATGCCGGTGACCTTCATGCCGACCTTGGCCTCCAGGACGGTCCAGTCGGCGCAGGCCGGGACCTCGATGTTCTTGCCCTTGCCGCCGGCGGTGACGCGGATGGCGGCACCCTTCTCACTGCGGGCGCGGAAGACGAACTTGGACGGGGCCTTGGCGCCGAAGTCCACGTCGTCGAAGCGCACGCGGTCGTACTGCTGCGTGAAGAGGGTCTTCCAGCCGGCGAAGTAGTTGAATTCGTCGAGGTAGTCGACCTTCGCACCCACGCACTCGCTGTAGCGGTCGATGTTCAGCTCGTCGGAGGCCTTGAAATAGCCCACGCCGCGCCAGGTCGGGACGACCGGGACGATGGTGCCGTCCTCACGGAAGGACACCTTGTCCACGCGCACGGAGCGGTTCTTGTCGAAGCTCGGGCTGAAGTCGTTGTGGTGATAGAAGAGGTACCACTCGCCGTTGAACTCCACGAAGGAATGGTGGTTGGTCCAGCAGCCGGTCGGAGACTCCTCCATGAACACGCCCTTCCACTCGTAGGGGCCGAGCGGGTTGTCGGACATCGCATAGCAGAGCGTCTCGGTGCCGCCTTCGAGGCGCACCCACGGGTAGGTCAGATAGTACTTGCCGTTGCGCTTGAACAGGAACGGGCCTTCGGTCTGGCCCTTCGGGAAGGTCTCGTCCAGGCGGACGGCCGGGCCCTCGATCTCCGACATGTTGGCCGCGAGCTTGCCGCCGCGCATGCCCATGCCGGACCAGATCAGATAGACCGTGCCGTCGTCATCCTTGAAGGCGCAGGGGTCGATGCCGCCGGTACCCTTGACGGTATTCTCCTGGATCGTGAAGGGGCCGGCAGGGTCGTCGGCGACCGCCACGCCGATGCCGAAGCCGAAGCCGCGGCCGCGCTTGGGCGCGTTCGGGAAATAGAAATAGTATTTGCCGTCCTTCTCCACACAGTCGGGCGCCCACATCGAGTAGGCCGCCGGCTCACCCCAGGGGACGTCCTTCTGGTCCACGATGTTGCCGTGGTCGGTCCAGTGGGTCAGGTCGTCGGTGGAATAGACATGGTAGTCGGACATGCAGAACCAGGGCTGGTCGCCCTGATACTTCACGGTCGGGATGTCGTGCGACGGATAGAGATAGAGGCGCCCGTTGAACACGTGGGCGGACGGGTCGGCGGAGAAAGCGCCGGTGATCACCGGGTTGGTGCCGGTCACGAAGCTGCCGCCCTTCTCGGTGCGGACCTTGTCCAGGAAGTTGGTCATCGAGCGGAGGGTGTACTCGGTGTACATGTTGAAGCCGTGGCCGCCGCCGTCGACCATATAGAGCTCGGTGCGGATGCCGGCCTTGTCCAGCAGCTCATAGAAGTGCGGAGCCTGGCAGGACGGGACCACGTTGTCGGCCGTGCCGTGGAAGATGACCACGGGCGGGTCGTTCGCGTCGATGTAGTTGGTGGCGTTCAGCGCCTTGAAGCGCTCCTCGTTGCCCGCGAAGGAGAAGCCCATCACGGCCTCCTCCGGCGCGTGGTTCCACGTGTCGGTGGTGCCGCCGCAGCTCATATAATTGAGGTCCACGGGACCGGACCAGTCGCAGGCGGCGTTGACGCGGCTGCTGAAGCCCAGGTTGCCGCCCACTTCGCCTTCGAGCTCCTGCACGCCGCCGGTCGTCGCGGCCAGCGAGGCGAGGTGGCCGCCGGACGAAAAGCCGGAAGTGGCCACGAAGGAGGTGTCGAAGCGGTATTTGTCGGCGTTGGCGCGCACCCAGCGGATGACGCCCTTGATGTCCTGGATCTGGGCCGGGAACTTGGCG
>LUZH01000079.1 GCA_001602885.1 Bacteroidales bacterium Bact_16
ATGCCGGTGACGATCTTCACCACCCGCGCCGACACGATCTACGGCGTGACCTTCATGGTCCTTGCCCCCGAGAGCGAGCTGGTGGAGTCCCTGACTGCCGCCGACCGCAAGGCCGAGGTCGAGGAGTACCTCAAATACGTCAAGAAGAAGACGGAGCGCGAGCGCATCGCCGAGACCAAGACGGTTACGGGCGTGTTCACCGGCTCCTACGGCATCAACCCCGTGACGGGCGGGAAGGTCCCCATCTGGATCTCCGAATACGTCCTCGCAGGCTACGGCACCGGCGCCATCATGGCCGTGCCGGCGCACGACAGCCGCGACTACGCTTTCGCGAAGAAGTTCGACCTCCCGATCATCCCGCTCATCGAGGGCTGCGACGTGTCCGAGGAGAGCTTCGACGCCAAGGACGGCATCATGTGCAACTCCGGTTTCCTCAACGGCATGTCCGTCAAGCAGGCCATCGAGGCCGCCAAGGACTACGTCGAGGCGCACGGCCTCGGCCGCCGCAAGACCAACTACCGCCTGCGCGACGCCATTTTCTCGCGCCAGCGCTATTGGGGCGAGCCGTTCCCGATCTACTACAAGGACGGCATCCCCACGCCGCTGCCCCTCTCCGACCTGCCGCTGCAGCTGCCGGAGATCGACTCCTTCAAGCCGTCCCCGGACGGCGAACCGCCCCTCGCGCGCGCTAAGGACTGGACCTACGGCGGCTACCCGCTCGAGAAGAGCACGATGCCGGGCTTCGCCGGCTCCAGCGCCTACTACCTGCGCTATATGGATCCCCACAACGACAAGGCGCTCGTCAGCCGCGAGGCGGATGAATACTGGCGCAACGTCGACCTGTATATCGGCGGCACCGAGCACGCCACCGGCCACCTGATCTATTCCCGCTTCTGGAACAAGTTCCTCTATGACCTCGGCTATGTGTGCGAGGACGAACCGTTCCGCAAGCTCATCAACCAGGGCATGATCCAGGGCCGGTCCAACTTCGTGTACCGCATCGTCGGGACCAACAAATTCGTCTCCCTGGGCCTCAAGGACCAGTACGAGACCACCGAGATCCACGTCGACATCAACCTCGTCTACAACGACCGCCTCGACCTGGCGGGCTTCCGCGCCTGGCGGCCGGAGTTCGCCGACGCCGAGTTCGTCCTCGAGAACGGCGAATACATCTGCGGCTGGGCCGTGGAGAAGATGAGCAAGTCGATGTTCAACGTGGTCAATCCGGACGTCATCTGCGACACCTACGGCGCCGACACGCTCCGTCTCTACGAGATGTTCCTCGGCCCGCTCGAGCAGAGCAAGCCCTGGGACACCAAGGGCATCGACGGCGTGGCCCGTTTCCTGAAGAAATTCTGGCGCCTGTATGCCGGCCGCGACGGCCTGCTCGTCAACGACGACGAGCCGACGCCCGCCGAACTGAAGGTCCTGCACAAGCTCATCGCCAAGGAGCAGGAAGACATCGAGAATTTCTCCTTCAACACCACCGTCAGCGCCTTCATGATCGCGGTGGGCGAACTCGCTTCGCTCGACTGCCACAAGCGCGCGATCCTCGAGCCGCTCTGCGTGCTCCTCTCCCCGTTCGCTCCGCACATCACCGAGGAGCTGTGGGAGCAGCTCGGCCACAGCGAAAGCATCTGTGGCGCCAGCTTCCCTGAATATGTCGCCGCCTACACGGTGGAGGACAACGTGACCTATCCGGTCCAGTTCAACGGCAAGATGCGTTTCACCGTCGACCTGCCCAAGAGCGCTTCGCCCGCCGAGGTGGAGGCTGCCGTGCGCGGCATGGAGCAGACCGCCAAGTGGGTGGGCTCGCAGCAGATCGTCAAGGTCGTGGTCGTGCCCGGGCGCATCATCAACATCGTCGTCAAATGATCCACAACAAAGTCCTTCGCATCCTCTGGGAATACGTCGTCCTGACCCTGGCGTGCTTCATCTTCGCCGCGGCCTGGGAGGCGTTCATGATCCCCAACGGGATGTCCGCCGGCGGCATGATGGGCCTCTGCACCGTCGTCCAGTATGCCACCGGGCTCCCCGCACAGTACACCTACATCGCCATCAACGCCCTCCTGATCATCGTGGCCGTGATAGCGATGGGCATCGGCTTCGGGTTCAAGACCATCTGGTGCATCCTCGTTTCCAGCGTGGTCATGGACCTGATGGCGCGCTTCCCGGCGCTCCATGCGATCCCGGGCGAATTCTTCTTCATGGAGGAGCGCCTGCTGATCCCGGTCGTGGCGGGTGTGTTCGAGGCGGTCGGACTGGGGCTCGTGCTCCGCTATGGCGGCAGCACGGGCGGCACGGACATCGTCGCCGTGATGATCAACAAGTACTGGCCCATCTCGCTGAGCACGGTGTTCCTGGTATCGGATGTCGTGATCTGCGGCCTGCTGCTCTTCCTGCCGGAGAAGAATTTCTCCGACATGTGCTACGGTCTGACCGAGGTGGTCATCTTCTCGATGGTCATCGACCTCGTGGTGGGCGGCAAGCGCTCATCCTACCAGCTGCTGGTCTTCTCCGAGCACTACGACCGCATCGCCGACCACATCATCAACAAGATGGACCGCGGCGTTACCGTCCTCAAGGCGCAGGGCTGGTATACCAAGTCCGACAAGAACGTCCTGCTGATCCTGATCAACCAGGCGCAGATGTCGGAGCTGTCCCGGGTCATCAAGGACATCGACCCGCGGGCCTTCATGTCGATCTCCCCGACCCGCAACGTCTATGGCGAAGGCTTCGAGGAGATCAAGACAGGCATGAGCCTGAAGAAAAAGTTAAAATCTAACCATGACGCTTCTTAAAAAGAACATCTGGACCTGGGTGAAGGAATACACCCTGATCACCATCGGCGTGCTGCTGTACGTGATGGGGTGGATCATCTTCCTGGTCCCGAACAACATGATCGGCGGCGGCGTGACCGGTCTCGGTTCCATCGTGCAATACGCCACGGGCGGTACGATCAAGATCGGTTATACCTATTTCGTCGTCAACGCGGGCCTGCTCGTCGCGGCCCTCTTCACCCTGGGACGCGCTTTCGGCGCCAAGTCGATCTACGCCATCCTGCTGACTTCCGTCGCCCTCAACGTCGGGCAGGGACTCTTCCCGCAGGAGATCATCAACCTCCTGGCCCTGGACAACGGCAAGCTGATGTGCACCATCATGGGCGGCATCATGGTCGGCGTCGGCATCGGCATGTCCATCTCGCAGGGTGGCAGCACGGGCGGCACCGACATCATCGCGCTGATCGTCAACAAATACCGCAATGTCTCGCCGGGCCGGATGATCCTCATCCTGGATGCGGTCATCATCCTGTCCTCACTGTTCGTCCCGTCCTATGTGGCCGACGGCGTGCTGATGCCCTGGCCGGACAAGATCACGACCGTGGTCTACGGTTTCATCCTGATCACGATCGTCAGCACGGTGCTGGACCTCTACCTGTCCGGTTCGCGCCAGTCCGTGCAGATCTTCATCCTTTCGCAGAAATACGCCCAGATCGCCGACGCGATCACGACCGACCTGCACCGCGGCGTGACCGTGCTCAACGGCAAGGGCTGGTACACCAAGCACGACACCCAGGTGGTGATGGTCATCACGCGCAAGACCGACCTGAATGTCTTCCTGAAGTACATCACGGCCATCGATCCCAACGCTTTCGTGTCCGTCTCGTCGGTCACGGGCGTCTATGGTAAAGGCTTTGACAGATTCAAAACGGGAAGTAAAAAATAATTCCGTATCGCAAATCACAAATTGAAAATCTAACCCCCGGATTGACCCCCGTCTTTCCGGGGGCTTTCTATATATTTGTGTGTACTCAAAACCCAAAAAAACGCACGAACTGCACATGAAACGAAAACCAGTCCTGTCGTTCTACCACTTAGTGTGTGTATTATCTGTCTTCTGCCTGTTCTTCCCGCCCGTTGCGTGGCTGTTCCGCGCCGGGGCGCCGGGAGGGCTGGACGAACTGCCCGCCGGTTTCCTGTCCGGCAGCGCGGTACTTCTTCTTCTACCCGTCGTCGACGAGTATGTCACCATGTCCCTGTATTATGCGCTGGCCGCCGCGGGCGTGTGCGTGGGCGGCGTGCTGACCGGCCTGGCGTCGCAGATGTGGCTGCCGGCCATGCTGGCCGTCCACGGGGCCTGCCTGATCAGGCGCTGCCGGATCCGGCACATGCAGCTGCAGCCGCTCTTCAAGAGCATGGCTGT
>LUZH01000080.1 GCA_001602885.1 Bacteroidales bacterium Bact_16
GGCAGCAGCGACAGCGTGTCGTGCAGCCAGTCCCGCTGCTGCTGCGTGAAGGAGCCGTCCGCGAGGGCGGGCTTCAGGAGCTCGAAGAGCTGGCCGTCGCCCAGGTCCTCCTGCAGGTAGGCCATCCCGTCCGGCGACACGCCATAGAGCGCCGGGGCGTGGAGCCCCTGCGCGCAGAACTGCGCGTCGAGCGCGAGGAAAGCGCGGTTCTCGGCCGGGTTGGTCCCGATGCAGCCGATCACGGTGCCGCCCTCCCCGCTCATCCGGTAATACTTGCGGGCGCTGCCGGAGAGGGGCAGCAGTTCGCACCCGTCCGGCGCGCAGCCGGACCAGTCGCGATACAGTCGGGTGAGTCTGTCCATATTCAACTACGAATGTACGCACTTTTTGAGAATCCCCCAAAAGTCCTTAACTTTGTGAATTGTCTATGAACATGCTTTCGCGCATAGCATTTCCGATCGCGGTGACGGCCCTCGTCGCCCTCGGAGCGACCGGCCTCCACCAGGAGCCCGCCCCGCACATCGTGCGGATCCCGGCCCCGGCCGCCGTGCAGGACACGGTGACCTACCCCGTGGCCGGCTACAAGCTGCGCCGCACCCTGTCGCTGGAGGAGATCGTCGTGCGCGACACCTCGGCGCAGGCCGGGGAGCTCGCCGACTCGACGGCCGAGGCGCCCGACACGGTCCTGCGCCTCAGCCCGCGCGACTCGCTCAAGGCCCTGCTCGACACCTCCCTCTGGGACAAGCTCGACTCCATCTACCTGGCCGACTCCATCGCCCGGGCGAAGGCCGCCTTCGAGGCCTGGTACGCCGGCCTTTCGCGCGAAGAGCGCAAGAAATACGACCTCGACCAGAAAGTCAAGCGCAAGCTGGCGGAGGCCGATTCCCTCAACAAGGTCCGCGAAGAGCGGCAGAACATCCGCGACAGCATCGCGGAGACGACCCCGCGCATCCTGGAGACCTACGCCCTGCCCGACTCGCTCTACTACAAGCGCATCGTCGCCTGGACGGTCGACCCGGATTTCGGCAAGGTCCGGCCTTATGTGCCCGACACGGGCTACAACTACCATTTCCACGATTTCCCGTTCCGCCGGACCGACGTCAACGCCACCTGGCTGGGCGTGGCCGGCTCGCCGCTCCAGCACTACGACTGGTTCCAGCGCCGCAGCGACGAGGGCGTGATCTTCTATGACGCGCAGGAAGCCTGGACCTATTCGCACAGGACGCTCCCGTTCTACAACACGAAGGTCCCCTACACGGAGCTCGCCTACTTCGGCACCCTGTTCGCCAAGCAGTCGAAGGAGTCCGACAACCTCCACCTCTTCACCACGCAGAACATCACCCCGGCGCTCAATTTCTCCCTGCTCTACGACCACTTCGGCGGCGAGGGCATCCTCGAGAAGGAGAAGACGTCCAACAGCACCACCGCCGTGCAGGTCAACTACCTGGGCAAGCGCTACACGATGCACGCCGGCTATATCGGCAACACGGTCACCCGCGACGAGAACGGCGGCATGCAGGACATCGGGATGATCCGGGACACGACCGTGGAGCCGCGAGACATCCCCGTGTCCCTCTCCAAAGCCGGTTCCGAGATCAAGAGGCGCACCTTCTTCCTGGACCAGCAGCTGCGCATCCCGTTCACCTTCATCGAGAAGATGCGGGCGCGCCGCGACAGCACCTACACCTTCAACGCCGACTCGCTCTACCGCGACATCACGACGGCCTTCGTCGGCCACAGCAGCGAATTCTCGACGTTCACCCGCAAATACACCGACGACATCTTCGACGAGACCGGCGCCGCCTTCTACAACGACGTCTTCCGCTACGGCAGGTCCAGCGCCGACTCGATGCGCGTGCTGCGCCTGGACAATAAAGTATATCTCCGCCTGCAGCCCTGGTCCGCCGACGGGCCGGTGTCCCGCCTGGACGTCGGCGCGGGCGACCTGCTGCGGACCTATTTCGACAGCACCTCCGTGCGGCCGACCCGGCACGTCGAGAACTCCTTCTATCTCTACGCGGGCGCGGAAGGCCGCCTGTTCCGGACCGCCTGGTGGGACGCCAAGGCGCGGTTCGTGACGCTGGGCCACGGCGTGGGCGACTTCGCCGTCGAGGCGAACGCCGGCTTCCGCCTCTATCCTTTCCGGCGGGCCCGCAAGAGCCCCGTCAGCCTGGACGCGCACTTCGAGAGCACGCTGGAGGAGCCGACCTTCTACCACCAGCACCTCAACTTCAACCACTTCAGCTGGGACAACGACTTCGGCAAGATCACCACGACCCGTCTCCAGGGACGGATCGACATCCCCTACTGGCAGCTGTCCGCCCAGGTGGGCTACGCCCTGCTTGGCGGCAACATCTACTACGACACCGAGGGCATCATCCGGCAGAACACCAAGGCGATGAGCGTCCTTTCCGCCTCGCTGCGCAAGGAGTTCAAGCTGGGCCCGGTGCACCTCGACCACCGCGCGCTCTTCCAGCTCTCTTCCGAGCCGGAGGTCCTGCCCCTGCCCACGCTCGCCCTCAATTTCCGCTACTACCTCGAATTCGTGGTGCAGCGCAACGAGCGGCGCCAGAACGTGATGACGATGCAGATCGGCGCGGACGCCTACTACAACACGCCCTGGAATTCCCCTGCCTGGAATCCCAACGTGGGCGTATTCCACAACCAGACCGGGCGGACCTACACCAACGGCCCCTGGTTCGACATTTTCATCAACATGCAGTGGAAGCGCGCCTGTGTCTTCATCAAATACCAGAACGCGGGCCTGGGCTGGCCGCTGCTGCATCCCGACTATTTCAGCGCCGACCGCTTCGTCATCACCCAGAGCGGGGCTGACGGCCTGAAATTTGGCATTTACTGGCCGTTCTACACGCAGCCCGGCAGGGCGTCGCAGGGCGGACGGTCTTCTTCGACAGGCTCCCAGTCCTCCGGGCAGCGAGGCAACGCCTCGCCGGTCAGGTCCGGGGGCGGCCGTTCCAGCAGAAACCTCTCAACCGCAAACCGATGAACCGCAGAGAACGAATCTGCCTGCTCGTGGCCGCGATCCTGCTCGCAGCTACGGGCCTCGCTTCGCTGTTGAAGCGCGAGCCCGACCCGCGCGTCAAGCCTGCCCACCTCCAGGGCGTCCTGGAGCTGGCTCCCCTGGCCGATACCTCCAAGGCGCTGGTGATCGGCTACCACTACCACCTGTTGCAGCGCTTCGCCGCCGCCAACGGGCAGACCATCGACATCCGCCTCACCGGGCGCGACATGTCCTATCTGGACTCGCTGCGCGCCGGGGCCGTGGACATCGTGGTGGTCCCCTTCGAAGAGAATCTGGCGCCGGACAGCGTGCTCGTGTCCTCGCCGCTGGACAGCATGAGCGTGTGGCTGATGCGCCACGACGAGCACGCGGGCATGAAGGAAGCCAACGAATGGATCGCCGAATGGCACGCCTCGGACCAGTATGCGCCCACGCGCGACGCCTTCCTGAACCGCTACAACGTGTTCAGGAGCGGGCCGCGCGCGCAGATCAGCCCCTACGACTCGCTGATCCGCGCCCACGCCGACACGGTCGGCTGGGACTGGCATTTGCTGGCCGCCCTGATCTATTCGGAATCCCGTTTCCACATCGAGGCGCGCTCGAAGCGCGGCGCCGCCGGCCTGATGCAGATGATGCCCAAGACGGCCGCGCGCTACGGCGTGACGAACCCGCTGGACCCCGAGATGAACATCGCCGCGGGCGCCCAGTCGCTCAGCTACCTGATCAAGCGCTACTCCAAGGTGGCCGCCAACCAGACGGAACGCTACAAATACGCCCTGGCCGCGTACAACGCGGGCATCGGGCGCATCGACGACTGCATCAGCCTGGCACGCCACCTGGGCGTGGATCCGTCCTATTGGATCAACATCCAGACGCAGGTGCTGCCGCTGATGGCAGATGAAAGTATTCTGGAGACAGGCGCCGTCAAGCTGGGCACCTTCAAGGGAGGGGAAACGATGGGCTACGTGGACAGCATCATCGCTGTGTACAACCGCCTTTGCAAGATCTGTCCTTGAGACGCGCCACGAGCGGATCCGTCAGGCGCATCATCGCGCCGGGCAGGACCGCGAGCAGGAGCGTCCCCAGACCGATGACGATCCCTTCCGTGCGGGCCATCAGGACGTCGCCCGCACCCGTCCAGGCGCCTGCGCCGAACGGATTGTGGAAGAAGATCCACGCCAGGACGGCCGCGAGCACGACCGTCAGCGAATCCATCACCACCTTGACCGGGCCGAAAGGCTTGCGGAGCACCTTGGCGAACGCCGCCACCGTCATCTCGGCGGAGAGCATCCAGGCGTCGGCCGCCACTTCGATGCTGACGCCGAACGCGGTCACGGCCGCGGCCAGGAGCGTCAGGCCGACGCGGGCGGCGAAGCCCGCGGGATGCAGCCAGGCGAGGGCCCACATGCAGCCGTCGATCAGATAGCCGAACACGGCGGACGCGAGGATCTGCAGGAGGTGCTTCGCCTTGAAATCCTTGCGCAGGAGCGCGATCTGCAGGAGCATATAGGTCATGTTCACCAGGACGGTGAAGGTCCCGACCGACAGGACGGGCCACTTGAGGTTCAGGACATACGAAGGGCACGAAAGCGGGGCCGTGCCGAGGTTGGATATGATCGAAAGCGCCACGCCGAACGCCACGAACACCAGTCCGACGGTCGCCACGGCATAGCGGGTGAGGATATCTTTTGCTTTCACATTCATTGCCGTGCAAATATCGTAATTTTTCCACTATCTTTGTATGTTTGATCTAAAGTATCAGCATATTTCAATTTTCAACATATGAAAAGATTCTATCTGTTTATGATTCCTGTGATGATGCTGGCAGCCTGCCAGCCCAAGGAAGCGAAAGTCCCCGCCATCGACCTGGCGGACCTGGACACGTCCGTTGCCGCCGGCGAGGATTTCTATCAGTACGCCAACGGCGGATGGATGAAGAACAACCCCCTCAAGCCCGAATACGGCCGTTTCGGTTCGTTCGACATGCTGCGTGAGAAGAACGTGGAGAACCTCAACGCCCTGTTCTCCGAGATGACGACGATGAACCCGGAGCCGGGCACCATCGACCAGAAGATCGTGGACCTCTACAAGCAGGGCCTCGACTCCGTCCGCCTCAACGAGGAAGGAGCCGCCCCGCTCAAGAAATATATCGACGAGATCTACGCCGTCTCCGACAAGAAGGCGCTCGCCGCACACCTCGGCAAGCTGAACCTCATCGGTGAGGGCGGCTTCTTCGGCGGTGGCGCGGAGGCCGACCTGATGGACAGCAAGGTCCAGGTCCTCTACATGGGCCAGGGCGGCCTCGGCATGGGCGACCGCGACTACTACGTGGACCCGGCCAACGCCGAGCTGCGCAAGGGCTATGAGGCGATGCTCGTCAAGTTCTTCACGCTCGCCGGCGTGGACAACGCCGAGCAGCGCGCCGCCAACGCCGCGGGCCTCGAGGACAAGCTCGCCCAGGTCTCCTGGACCAGCGTGCAGAACCGCGACATGGAGAAGATCTACAACCCGATGAGCTCCGCCCAGATCTACAAGGCCTACCCGGGCTTCGACTTCAAGACCTTCTTCGCCGCGCTCGGCATCGCCGACCAGGACAAGATCATCGTGCAGCAGCCTTCCTACTTCGAGGGCTTCAGCAAGATCTTCAAGGACACCGACATCGAGGTGCTCAAGGACTATCTGGCAGCCAACCTGATCAACAGCGCCGCCACCAACCTGTCCGACGACTTCTACGATGCCAACTTCGACTTCTACAGCCGCCAGATGAGCGGCGTGACCGAGCAGAAGCCGCGCTGGAAGCGCGCGATGAGCGTTCCCAACAGCATCCTCGGCGAGGCCGTCGGCCAGATGTACGTGGCCAAGTTCTTCCCCGAGTCCTCCAAGCAGAAGATGCTCGACCTGGTCAAGAACCTCCAGATCTCCCTCGGCCAGCACATCGACGAGCTCGACTGGATGTCCGACGCCACCAAGGCCAAGGCCCGCGAGAAGCTCGCCGCCTTCACCGTCAAGATCGGCTATCCCGACAAGTGGAAGGACTACAGCACCCTCACCGTGGATCCTGAGCTCAGCTACCTGGACAACCTGGTCGCCGCCAGCGCCTGGTATGTGGCTGACAACCTCTCCAAGATCGGCCAGCCGACCGACCCGACCGAGTGGGGCATGACCCCGCAGACGGTCAACGCCTACTACAACCCGACGACCAACGAGATCTGCTTCCCGGCCGGTATCCTGCAGCCGCCGTTCTTCAACCCGGATGCTGACGACGCCGTCAACTATGGCGCCATCGGCGTGGTGATCGGCCACGAGATGACCCACGGCTTCGACGACCAGGGCAGCCTGTTCGACAAGGAGGGCAACATGAACAACTGGTGGACCGACGAGGACCGCGCCGCTTTCGTGGCCAAGACCAAGGTGCTCGTCGACCAGTACGGTGAGGTGGAGATCGTGCCCGGCCTGATGGCCAACGGCGCGCTCACCCTCGGTGAGAACATCGCCGACCACGGCGGCATCAGCATCGCCTGGACGGCCCTGCACAACGCCGTGGGCGAGAACATCCCCGCCCCGATCGACGGCCTGACCATGGAGCAGCGCTTCTTCCTCGGCTACGCCCACGTCTGGGCGCAGAACATCACCGACGAGGAGAGCGCCCGCCTGACCAAGCTCGAC
The DNA here is from genome assembly GCA_001602885.1 of Bacteroidales bacterium Bact_16. The sequence continues at coordinate 6,689 of LUZH01000080.1, forward strand.
GTCCACTCGCTGGGCAAGAACCGCGTCAACGTGGCCCTGCGCAACTTCGGCTACTTCTTCGATGCTTTCGGCATCAAGGAAGGCGATGCGATGTGGCGTCCGGAGGCCGAGCGCGTCCATATCTGGTAATATCATGCAGGCCGGCGGCTTCATAGCCCGGCGCCTGCGCGTCAAGGAGAAGATGGCTGTCGTTGCGATAGCCATCTCCTTCTTTGTGATCATCCTGGCCGTCGCCATTTCCGCCGGGTTCCGGCGGGAGATCCGCGGCGGCGTCTCGGCCGTCACGGGGGACATCCTCCTGACCGGCCCTTCCGCCGACCTGACCGGCGGCGCCGACCCCGTCCGCACCCCAGCCCGTCTGCAAGACCTGGCGGGGGTGCGCGGCGTGGAGCGGATCGAGCCGGTCGTCTACAGCGCCGGCATCCTCAAGGTCGGGGACGACATCCAGGGGGCCCTGTTCAAGGGCACGTCCGCGGATACGGTCTCGATGGGCGTGCGCATCCCGGCCACGCTCGCCACGCGTTTCGGCCTGCAGGCCGGCGACGACCTGACGGCCTGGTTCGTCGGCGACAAGACCAAGGTCCGCAAGTGGCATATCCTGTCGGTCTACGACAGCGCCCTGGCCACGGACGCCGGGCAGCTGCTCTATGTCCCCATCGGGGACCTGCGCCGTCTGCGCGAATGGGAGCAGGACGAGTCTTCGCTGCTGGAAGTGACGGTGGAGCCGCGTTTCCGCGAGCGCAACGCCCTGCAGGCGCTGAACGCCGAGCTGGGCTGGCGCGCCACGGCGGCCGCCGGTACGGACGAGGACCCGCTGCGCGCCGTGCCCGCCACCGAGCGCTTCCCCCAGCTGTTCGACTGGCTGGACCTGATCGATTTCAATGTGTATGCGATCCTGCTGCTGATGACCGTCGTGGCGGGGTTCAACATGATTTCCGGCCTGCTGATCCTGCTGTTCCGGCACGTCAGCACGATCGGCACGCTCAAGACCCTCGGGATGGGCGACCGCGCCGTGGCCGGGGTTTTCCTGCGGGTGGGGGCCCGCTCCGCCGCCTTCGGCATGGCGGCGGGCAACGCCCTCGCGCTGCTCTTCTGCCTGGTCCAGGGCACGACGCACTGGATCAAGCTCAATCCCGAGAATTATTTTGTCTCTTATGTGCCCGTGCACGTGAACCTGCCGGGCATCCTGCTCGCCGACGCCGCCGCGTTCGCGGGCATCCTGCTCTTGCTGCTGATCCCCACGCTGTTCATTTCCCGGGTCGATCCGGCCCGGACCGTCAAGGCCGAGTAGCTAGACTTTGGCTTCGCGGAAGACCTCCAGGATGGAAGGATAGGTGTTCTTCAGGAACGGAGGGAGGCTGGAACGTGCCACCCAGGCGGCGCGGGCGATGTCTTCTTCGCGCTGGGGCGTGAGGTCCACCGGGTCGGTGTAGAGCATATCGTACCACCAAGTGTGCTTGAGGTGCCAGATGCCGTCGCGCAGGTAGCAGTGGTCGGTGACGCAGATCAGGCCACGGAGCTCGAGCTGGTCCACGCCGGTCTCTTCCTGGACTTCGCGCAGGGCGGTGACGGCGATGTCTTCGCCGGGCTCGCGGTGGCCCTTCGGGAGGTCCCAGAGGCCGCCGCGCTGGATGAGGAGGTAGTCGCCGCGGCGGTTGGACACCAGGCCGCCGGCGGCGTCGACTTCGCGGAATTCGGCGCAGACGCGGCGGTACATGCCTGCCTCGTCGTCGGTGGGGATATAGATGCGCGAGAGGGACGCCGACGCTTCGAACATGGCCACGAGGGTGTGGATGTTGATGCTTTCGCCGAAATGGAACTCGACCGAGTTGGGGTCGGAGAGGGCCTGGTCGTCGGGACTGCAGATGATGATGCAGCGTTTTTCGAAGTATATCTTGTGCATCGGAAAATTGCTATCTTTGCAAACGATACAAAGGTAAAGTTTTTTTTCGACTATGACTGCACACTATACCAGCAAGCACGGCCAGGTGGCCAAGCGGCCCGAGGAGCTCTACATGGCGTTCACGGACCTGCGCAATTTCGCGCGGATGATTCCGGCCGGCAAGGTCAAGGCGGACATCCAGGCCGATTTCGACTATCTGAGCGCGGAGGTCCAGGGTTTCCGGATCGGTGTGCGCGTGGACGAGCGGCAGCCGTATCGGCTGATCCGCCTCGGCAGCTCGGAGTCGCCGGTCGAGTTCGTGGCGGCGCTGCATTTCGAGCCGTCCGACATGATCGGGCGGACGGATTTCTGGATCGAGCTGGATGCCAATCTCAATTTCATGATGAAGACGATGCTGGGCAGCAAGGTCCAGGACGCGATCGACAAGATGGTGGACGGGCTGGTGGCCGCTTCCGAGGGCCGGATGCCGGACGTCCCGGAGGAGTTCCGTCAGTAATGGAGGAGCAGGCGGGCGTCGCGGTGCGGCTGCATCCGTTCAAGGGGCTGGCGGGGCCGGAAGGCGCGCCGGTGCCCTGGTCGCCGTATGGCCGCATCCTCTCCGAGCGCCCCGTCTTCACGCTCGACCCGCTTTTCCACGCGGGCTGCTACTACGTGCAGGATTCGTCCGCGATGTTCGTCGGACACCTCTTCCGCAAACTCCTTTCTGCGCGCGGCGAGGCTTCGTCCCCGCAAGACTTCGCTTCGCTCATCCCCCCCACTGCTGCGCAGCGGGTCCCCCCCGTTTACGAGGCCACGGGTGGCCACGGTCTTGCGGGGACGAACCTCGCCGCCAAGCAAAAACCGATTAGGGTACTGGATTTATGCGCTGCGCCTGGGGGGAAGACGACGGATTTGGCGGCGTCGCTGCGGGAGGCATATGGCGACGGATTCGTGCTGGTGGCGAACGAGGTCATGAAGGCGCGCGTGGGTGTGCTGGACGACAACGTGGCGCGCTGGGGCGACCCGAACGTGGTCGTCACGAGCGTGGACCCGGCCGCGTTCGCGCGGCTGGAGGGCTACTTCGACATCATCGTCGCGGACGTGCCCTGCAGCGGCGAGGGGATGTTCCGCAAGGACCCGCGGGCCCGCGAGGAATGGAGCCCCGCCGTGGTGGAGCTCTGCGCGGCGCGCCAGAAACGCATCCTGGCGGATGTCTGGCCCGCGCTGCGCGAGGGGGGCTGGCTGCTCTACAGCACCTGCACCTACGAACCCGCGGAGAACGACGAGAACCTGGCCTGGGCGGCCGCCGAGCTGGGCGGCGAGATCCTGGAGCCGGAGGCGGAGTTCGAGCAGTACGGCGTGCGCCGCACCCCGCACGGACACCTGCTGGAAGCGGGGGTCGTGCCGGGCGAAGGGCAGTGGGCCGGCGCGCTCCGCAAGACGGCCCCGCAGCGCACCGCGCCCGGGGCGGACCCGGCCGTGCTGCACCCGCTGCGCAGCGGCCTCCGGAAGGGCGAATCCAAGGGAAAGGACTTCATCCCGGATGCGGACTACGCTTTGAGCATAAAATTTGCTGGGGAATACCCGGCCGTGGACGTGGACCGGCAGACGGCCCTGCGCTTCCTCCACCGGGACGCGCTCGTGCTGCCGCAGGCCGCCCCCGGCTACAACGTGATAACTTATCTGGGGCATCCCCTGGGGTTTGTCAAGAACATCGGTTCCCGGTGCAACAACCTCCTCCCCAAGGGCCGCCGCATCCTGATGAACGTATGAGCATGAACAAGACGAAAATAATCCTGACGGCCGTCGCGGCCACCCTCTGTGTCCTCGCGTCCGCCCAGACCACCGCAGAAGAATTCAAGGGCCGCTACGAGCGGCTCGTGCGCGCCGTCGGCTATAGCGGCGTGGGCATCGAGACGCTCCTCGACCGCTGGGAGGAGGCGTTCCCCGACGACATGGCCGTCCCGCAGGCGCGTTTCAACTATTATTACCATAAGGGACTCACCACCAGCGTCGTGTCCGTTCCCGGCGTGCGCCGCTTCATGGGCAAGGAGCCGATCATGTCGCTGAAGGACGAGGACGGGAAGGATGTCTTCTACTTCGAGGAGGACAACTTCGACGAGGCGCTTTTCGGCGAGGCGCTGAAGGTCGCGGACGCGCAGATCGCCGCCCATCCGGACGAGCTGCGCTGGTACTACCTCAAGATTTCGGCCCTCGTGGCCTACGAGAAGGAGAGCCCCGAACTGGCCGCTGCCCAGCTCTCCAGGCTCATCGACCGCGATGCGAAGCATCCGGCCTGGACGCTCGACGGCGCGCCGGCCGGCGAGGAGGTCTTCCTGCAGGGCGTCGGCGAATACTGCGCCAATTTCTTCCGGATCGGCACGGCCGACGGCTACGAATATTTCCGCGAGATCTCGGAGAAGATGAGCAAGCAGTATCCGAAGAGCGCGGTCTTCGTCGCCAACATCGGATCCTACTGGCAGGTGGCCCGCAAGAATCCCAAGCAGGCCATCAAGTACTATAAAAAGGCGCTCAAGATCGACCCCGACGACTATGCGGCCAACCAGAACCTCAAGCTCGTCGAGCGGCAGCTGGCCCAGGCCAAGAAGAAATAACGTACAGGGCGTGAAACTTTTTGCGCCTTTCTTCCGTATATAGAATGTTTTGTCAATACGGAACGTATGAAGCTTTCTCAATTTGATTTCGAACTCCCCAAGGAGCGGATTGCCACGGAACTGATGCCCGAAGTGGATGGGCACGTACAGTGGCGCGACGAGTGCAAGCTGATGGTCCTGCACAAGGACACAGGCGAGATCGAGCACCGTCAGTTCAAGGACATCATCGACTATTTCGGCAAGGGCGACCGCTTCGTGCTCAACGACACCAAGGTCTTCCCGGCCAAGCTCTTCGGCAAGAAAGAGAAGACCGGCGCCGACATCATGGTGTTCCTGCTCCGCGAGCTGAACCGCGAGCAGCGTCTCTGGGACGTGATCGTGGATCCGGCCCGCAAGATCCGTATCGGCAACAAGCTCTATTTCGGCGAAGACGAGAGCATGGTGGCCGAGGTCATCGACAACACGACCTCCCGCGGCCGCACCCTGCGTTTCCTCTATGACGGCCCGTACGACGAGTTCAAGGCCGCCCTGTTCGCCCTCGGCCAGACGCCGGTCCCCGAGTGGGTCAAGGAGACGCCGACCGAGCGCGACGCCGAGGAGTTCCAGACCATCTTCGCGACGCACGAAGGTGCCGTGTCCGCTCCGGCGGCCGGCCTGCACTTCAGCCGCGAGCTGCTCAACCGGATGATCCTGCACGACATCGAGAAGACCTTCATCACCGTGCACATGGGCATCGGCCACTTCCGCACCGTGGACGTGGAGGACCTGTCCAAGCACCGGATGGACGGCGAGCGCATCATCATCAGCGAGCAGGCGGCCGACGAGATCAACCGGACCAAGCGCGGCGGCGGCCGGATCTGCGCCGTGGGCGTGACCGTGATCCGCGCGCTGGAGACCTACGTGACCACGAGCCACGAGGTGCGTCCGACCGACACCTGGACCAACAAATTCATCTTCCCGCCCTACGAGTTCTCCATCCCCGACGCCATCGTGTCCAACTTCCACCTCCCGGAATCCACGATGCTGATGAGCGTGGCGGCCTTCGGCGGCTATGAGAAGGTGATGAACGCCTATCAGAGCGCCCTGGACAACGGCTACCGTTTCGGTCCCTACGGCGACGCGCTGCTGATTGTGTAATCGGCAAACGCAAATAAAAATACGATTCTTACAGGATCCGGTTGACCTTGTCGGCCGGATCCTTTATTTTTGGGGCGTAACGATCAAACTATGAGAAATGAAAGGATCTGATTCTCCCCTTGTGAGCGCCATCGCGCTCAACGCCATTTTCGGCAATGCCCCGAAATTCTCCCACCGCCTGCTCGACGCGCTCGGCTCCGCCGGCGCCGTGTTCGACCTCACGCCGGACGAGCGCCTCGCACTCTTCGGCCCCTACAACGACCGCGCCGCGCTGATCGGCCCGGCGGCGCTGGAAGCGGCGCAGGCCGAGTTCGAGCGGCTCTCCGCGCACGGCTGCCAGTTCCTGGACATCTTCGCCGACGGCTACCCGCCCGCGCTGCGGGAATGCCCGGACGCGCCGCTGCTGCTCTACGTGCGCAGCGACACCCCGGTCGCCGAGCTGTTCACGCCGCGGCCGGCCGTGGCCATCGTCGGCACGCGGGACCAGAGCCCCTACGGGCGCGAATGCTGCCGGCGCATCGTCAAGGCGCTGTCCGAGGCGCCGGCCCGGCCGACGGTCGTGAGCGGGCTCGCGCTCGGGGTGGACATCACGGCGCACGCCGCCGCGCTGGAAGGCGGGCTGCCCACCATCGGGGTCAGCCCGGTGGGCGTGGACGACGTCTATCCGCGGCGCCACGCGCCTTTCGTGGAGCGGATGTGCCACACGCCGGGCTGCGCCCTGGTCACGGATTACCCGCCGGGGACGGTCCCGGCGGCGTTCAACTTCCTGCGGCGCAACCGCATCATCGCCGGGCTGGCCGGCGCCACCGTCCTCGTCGAGTCCCGCCTCAAGGGCGGCGGGATGATCACGGCGCGCCTGGCCGCAGGCTATGGCCGCGACGTGTTCGCCGTGCCCGGGCGCATCGACGACCTCCGCTCGCAGGGCTGCAACCAGCTGCTGCGCGAGCAGGTGGCAGCGCCCGTGACCGTGCCCGAGGCGCTGCCTGCGGCGCTCGGGCTCGGCCAGCTGCGCCGCACCCGCACGGCCGACCTGGAGACGGCCGTGCGCCTGCGTTTCGGCCCCGCCTTCCCGTCGGCCGACGTGGACCGCCTCGTGCAGCTCGCCCTGCTGGTCCGCGCCGAGCGCGGCATCGGCCTGGACGAGCTGTGCCGCGCCACGCAGCTGGACTACGCCGAAGTGGCCCGCACGGCGGGCTTGCTGGAAGAGGAGGGTTTCATCGAGATGGATCTCCTGCAGAGATGCTCCATCAATGTAAAAATTGCTTAACTTTGTGGGATATATGGAATTCATCGACACGCACACCCACGCCTATGACGAGGCCTTCGCCGGTTGCGAAGACGAGGTGGTCGCGCGCGGCGTCGAAGCCGGCGTGACCATCCAGCTGCAGGCAGACGTGGATTCGCGCGAGCGGGACCGGATGTTCGCCCTCGTGGAGCGGCATCCCGGCGTGCTGCGGCCGATGCTGGGGCTCTACCCGGGCTCCGTCGACAAGGACTGGCGCCGCGAGATCGACGCCCTCGAGGCCTGGCGCGGACGGGGCATCGTCGCCGTCGGCGAGATCGGCCTGGACTACCACTACGGGGCCGATTTCAAGGCCGAGCAGCAGGAGGCCTTCCGCGTCCAGCTGGAACTCGCCGCCGCCTGGGACCTGCCCGTCAACATCCATCTCCGCGAAGCCACGGAGGATTTCTTCCGGATCATCGAAGACTGCCGCCACCTGCACCTGCGGGGCAATCTCCACGCGTTCAGCGGCAGCGCCGAGACCTTCGAGCGCCTGCGCCGCCTGGGCGACTGGTATGTCGGCATCGGCGGCGTGCTCACCTTCAAGAAGGCCTCCGTCGCCGAGGCCGTCAAACGCATCCCCCTGGAGTGCATCCTGCTGGAGACCGACGCGCCCTACCTCACTCCCGTCCCGCACCGCGGCGAGCGCAACGAGAGTGCCTACATCCCCATCATCGCCGATTTCCTGGCCCGGCAGAAAGGCGTCAGCCTGGAGGAAGTCGCCGCCGTGACCACCGCAAACGCAAAAAGACTCTTCAATCTATGAAGCTGAATCTCAAATTGTTCCCTGACAAGAACCGTCCCAATTCCGTGCTGCTGATCTACACCGGCGGCACCATCGGCATGAAAGCCGACCCCGTGGACGGCACCCTGAAGCCCTTCGACTTCAGCGGCATCCTCGAGGAAGTGCCCGAACTGCGCAAGTTCGCCCTCAAGATCGATTCCTATACCTTCAACCCGATCATCGACTCCTCCGACGTCGAGCCCTCCCTCTGGCAGGCCCTCGCCACGCTGATCCGCGACCGCTACGACGACTACGACGGCTTCGTGGTCCTGCACGGCACGGACACGATGGCCTACTCCGCCTCCGCCCTGAGCTTCATGCTCGAGAACCTGGGCAAGCCGGTCATCTTCACGGGCAGCCAGCTGCCCATCGGGGAGCCCCGCACGGACGGCAAGGAGAACCTCATCTCCGCCGTGGAGATCGCCACGGCCAAGGATTCGCACGGGCGGGCGATGGTGCCGGAAGTGTGCATCTGCTTCAATTCGCAGCTGCTCCGCGGCAACCGCAGCGTCAAGGTCAACGCGACGGGATTCGACGCCTTCAAGTCGCCCAACTACCCGCTGCTCGCCACCGCCGGCATCAGCATCAAATACAACAACAGCTTCATCCACAGCGACTACGACCGCCACAAGGGCGTGACCATCCACACGGACCTGGACACCCGCGTGTCGGTGCTCAAGCTGCATCCCGGCATCACGGAACAGGCCGTCCGGGACATCCTCCTGGGGGACGGCTCGCGCGCCGTCATCCTGGAGACCTACGGCTCGGGCAACGCCCCCTGCCGCCCGTGGTTCCTCGCGCTCGTGCGCGAGGCCGCCTCGCGGGGCAAGATCCTGCTCAACGTGACGCAGTGCCAGAGCGGCGACGTGGACATGGACATCTACGCCACCGGGCGCGCCCTGAAAGACGCGGGCGTCATCTGCGGCCACGACATCACCACGGAGAGCGCCCTTGGAAAGCTCTTTCACCTGATGGGCGGGACGCCCGAAAACGAGAAAGTGAAGGTCCTTCTGGAGCGGAACCTGAAGGGCGAAATCTCAAAATAATTATTGATAAATGGATTTTTTTTGCTAAATTGCACCGCTTTTAGATATACGCGCATAGAATATATCACAACTAATACATTATTAAATTCATTATGAAAAAGTTTTTCATGTTTTTGGCAGGTGTAGCCACCATGGCCCTCTCTGCAGTTAGCGCATTCGCCCAGGAAGAGATGAGCGCAGCCG
>LUZH01000081.1 GCA_001602885.1 Bacteroidales bacterium Bact_16
AGGCCGTAGCGGATCGAGATGTCCGACATCCGCGTCGCCGCCACCCAGAACTCCGACGTCTGGCCGAACAGGCCCGTCGCCGGGTTGCTCTGCAGGATCATCGACCCCAGCGTGACCTGGTCCTTGCTCTGGATGGGACGCACCCGTCCGCCTGCGCCGACCTGGAAATTCTCGGGCATATACGTATCCGTCGCCACGCTCTCCAGCGGGTTGCCGGACGGCTTCGTGTCGCCGATGTAGATGCAGCTGTATCCGTCCGTCTGCACGGCGTCCAGCAGCCAGGCCTTGCCGCTGACGGTCGTTCCCCTGGCCACGGAGACCTTCAGCAGACGGTCGTAGAGCGTCGCGTCGAACGACGCCTTCGGCAAGGACGCGGCGCCGTTGAACGACAGATAGACCACGGAGTCGAACTTCCGCTCCGTCCCGTCGATGTTCAGGATGACAGGCGCATCCTTCGAACCGTTGGGCACCTTGTCGACCTGGATGCCGGCACCGCCGGTCAGGCCGGACATATACTCATAATACCAGGGATAGGATTTCCCGGCAGGCGCCCACAGATTGATCCGCGGCTCGCTGATGCGGACAGGCACTTCCAGCGAATCATTCAAGAAGTCTTCCGAGAAGAAGACGATCTTCCCGTTCTTGGAGCTCCAGCCGCCGTGGCTGCCCTGGAAACGGTTCGGGTAGAAGGCATAGACGTTCAGCGTCCCCGTACAGTTCTGGGAAGCATAGGCCTTGTCGGACACGTCCAGCAACACGTTGCCCGCCGCGTCGACAGCGCAGGACGGGAAGGCCGCGGAACTGCTGTTCGTGGCCTTCCACTGCACGTTCGACGTCTTGCGGGTATTGGCCGAAGCGCCGCATCCTTCCTGCACGGCCGCATACTTGACCGTGCGGCCGGCGAAGCCCGACAGGGTCACGGTCCGCTTCTGGCCGAGGTAGAACTCGTCCGTCAGGCTCTTCCCGTCGGCGACCGACAGGGTGATGTCCGCGAACAGCTTGAGCGTAAAGGAGACCGTCTGCGTCGCGCCGGGCAGCAGCGTCAGCAAGAAAGAGCGCGACTCGCCCACGTGGGCGCGGAATTTCGCGGCGTCCGTCACCGAGAATTTCAGGCGCGCGGCGGCCTTCTCCCAGACGGGCGTGATGCCGCGCGCCGCGAGCCATTTCGCGTCTTCGGTCCCCGCGGTCATGCATGCGCCGTACCAGGCGCAGTCGGCCAGGTCCGCCATCGCGAAATCCGCCGGCAGTTGCACGTCCTTGCCCAGCAGCAGGTTCGTCCCGCCGAGCTTCCCGCCGGGATTCATATAGACATACAGCGCGCCCGGCCGGTTGCAGCGGACGGCCAGCGTCCGGCCGGCGTTGACCTCGCCGATGTCCCGGGCGAACGCCGGGTCCGCCGTCAGGCGGAACAGCCGGGCATCCGTCAGCTCGGCCTGGACCCGCCAGTCCGGATGGAACAGGCCGTCCGCCGTGAACTTGAGGCGGATCTTGTATCTGCGCCCCCGCTGGAGGTTGAAATCCGTCGTCTCGTTGGCGCCCAGATAGAACTGGTAGGTCACGTCGCCGCCGAAGCCGCCGGCATTCTTGTCCAGCTTGCCCTTGAACTCCACATAGGTCCCATAGTTCCGGCAGTTTGCGGGAATCAGCGTATTGGACGGCACCTTGAGCCGGTTCTTCTTCGAGGCGTCCGGTTCCGCGGCAAATGCGGCCTCCGGCGCCGTTCCCTGCATGTTTTCGGGGACATGGAACACATAGGTATTGCTCGTCCCGTTGGTCATCGACGGGTCCAGGTCGCCGTCTCCGGCGTCCGCCGCCGCCTCCGCTTTCATCGCGGCGGCGGAGAACGGCCGGAGCCGCACGTTGGCCTGTTTCATCTTCAGCGTCTTGTTGGTAAAATACCCGACCTTGGCGGGGTCTCCGCCATCGAAGAGACCATGGTCGATGGTCACCTCCACGCGGGAGAACATCCAGGTAGGGCGTCCCCGCGGCACGCTCTTGCCGGCAGAGAGCAGGCTCTCCACCGACACATTCTTGTCCACATAACTGTACGGAATACCATATTTCGCAACCTCGGCCATCTTCTCGCGCCGCCAGTCCGCGTTGATGCTGCCGCCGTCCAGGCGGTAGGCCATTGCCTCCAGCGCCGCCTCGTCCGCCGGGAAATCCGCGCCGAACGCCTTCACCAGGTCGGCCGTTTTCGACACGTCTTTCCGGCTGACGGCCAACAGATTACCCAGCACGTAGATGTCGCACTCCGCGAGCGGAACCCGCACCTTGAGCGGCTGTGACGCCGCGGCGGCCAGCTCCTCCGGCGTGAAGAAGCGATAGGAATCCAGCTGCTTCGTCGAGGAACGGTAGACCAGAAACAGCACTCCGCCCCGCTTCGCGTCGTCCGCGCCGGAGAGCGAGGGCGCCTTGGTGTCCGGCTCCCCCGCTTCGACGTCGAGACAGACCGGAATCTCCGCATATCCAAGCTTGTCTCCAGACGGCTCCAGCACGGTCTGGAGCACGTCCGGCTCGCAGCCCGCCAGGGCCACCAGCAGGCCTATCAATAAACGTTTCATCATTCTCATATCTCAATACTCCGATAAGAATCATCACCCTTCCAGTCCAGGACCTCGATCTGCAGGCCGGTGGAAGTGAACCCCACCTTGACGGCGATGTCGGCCAGGTCGGCCGCCGTCCAGTCGTATCCCTTCTCCGCAAAGCGCTCCCCCAGGTCGACCACATACTCCGTCCGGCCTTCGGTCTCGCTCCCTTCGTCCGGCACAAAGACTTCCAGCAGCATGTTGTTCTCCTTCTGGCGGGGCACCACGCCATACCATTCTCCCACGGCGTTCGGCCCCACCGGGCAGCTATAGGGCCCCTCCAGCGGTTCCATCGTGTAGATGTCCATCCCGTTGCAGGCCGCCTTGATGCGGAACCGCCAAGGATAGCCCTCCGGCGCGCGCGGCTGCCCGTCGAACAGGAATTTCACCAGGCAGTACTGCTTGTGCGGGACCGCCTCGATCCGGTACTCGTCCGCCTGCACGGAAAAGGACTCTCCATAGGACCAGATGAGTCCGGCCTGCTGGCCGTACGGGACGGTCAGGGCGGTCCCGTCGATCCGCTCGCGGTCCACGCCGCTGAGCACCGCCGCACGGGCGTAATCCCGCGGGCAGGCCTGCCTGAACCCCCGTCCGATGTAGGACAGGAAACTGATCTGCTCGCGGTCGATCGGACCGGTGGCGTGGAACGACACGATCCCGTCGCTCTGGCCGTTCTGGATGAACCGGTCGGTCAGGACCGTGACATACACCGGGCATTCGTCCCGCACTTCCTTGACGGAGCAGCACGGGACGAGCAGCAACACGGCGGCCAGCCCGGAAGCAATCGGCATGAACCTGTCAGACATAACGTGTAAAGGTTTAGATTTCAGGATTATAAGTAGCGCCGCCATCCCAGTCGGAGACCGTGATCACGGGCGTCATGTCGTTGAACGCCACGGGCTTGTTGGGATCCTTGGACCCGGGGCGGTGGACGGTCAGGTTCACGCGGTACTGCTTGTTGGACTGCAGTCCACCGTCGATCGTGACCGGATAGTAGTACTTGACCCAGCTGCCGGAATACTTGATGGAAGCTTCCAGGACCAGCACCGTCGCACGGGGATTGAAGACGGCGTCTTCGCTGGGCTGGCAGTTGTTCGGATAGGAGTAGAACGTGTGCGTGGATGTATGCATGCCGCCATACTGCACGATTTCGCCGGACAGGTTGTCATAGAGGATCACGGCGCGGGGACTCGCCGTCTCGGCGGCCAGCCGGGCGTACCACATTTCGCGCGGAAGCGCGGACGGCTCGCTGGTCTCGCCGAAATCGATCCGCCCGGGCACGTTGAGCAGGTACGCCGCCTCCAGGCGGAACATGTCCTTCTTCTGGTAAGCCGGCGAGCTGAAATCGTTCTTCACGCTCTCGAGCACGACGGACGCGGCCAGCCGGTGGACCGGAATGCTTACCTGCATCGCGCCTTCGACGAGCAGGATGGAAGGATCCTGCGAGCCGGGATTCGAGCGGCCGATCATCAGCAGGCGCGAATCGGTGGCGTTCTCCAGTTCGTGCGTCAGGGCCAGGAACTCAGCTTTGGTCTGGATGGCGTCCGGCCCGACCGTGTGGTCGCGCGCATCGTTGACGACGGCCCAGACCTCGCGGTGGCCCGTCGAGCACTTGACGGTGAGACCGCTGTAGGTGCCCGTCGTCACGCCGAGCGGCTGGTCGAAACCGGCCGACGCCGCGATCTCCAGGACGCCTTTGTCTCCCCCGTCGCCCGCCCGGAAGACGAACACCTGGACGTTCTGGATGGCCTTTTCGTTCGTCAGCGTCTGGTTGGCGACTTTGGTGGCGGGGGCGTCGAAGCGCGTCGTCAGGAGGCATTCGCCTCCCTGCGGCGCTTCGCCCGGCCCGCCCAGACCGTTTTTGTTGCAGGCGGCCAGGGAAAGCAGGGCCGCCAGATAAAAAAACTTTTTCATAGTCTATTGCTTTTAAATGGTTTCAGTATAAGTGGACCCGCTGGTCCAGTCAAGTACGCGCACGTCCGCCGAGAGTTCCGCCCGTCCGATCTTGTTGAACGGACCTTCCTCCAGGGTATTCCCCAACCCGACCAGCTTGATGTTGACCAGGTTGTCGGTATTCTTCCGCAGCTGTTTGGACAGCGCCACCGGATAGTAGTACAGCTTGCCCTTGATCTCCACCACCAGCATCAGCACCGTGCAGGTGGGCGTGAAACTCTGGGTATAGGCCGAATTGGACGGCACGGCCGTGGTGGCGTTCGGCATCCCGTAGAAGACGGTGCCGGACGAGAAATCATACTGGCCGTTCAGGGCGACGCTCTGTCCGTTGCCATAACTCTTCCAGGTAAAGGACGGCACCTGTGCGTTGTGGCCGCCCTGCCCGATCGTCGCCTCCTTCTTCCCGTTCGCAGCGTCGGTGCCGTTCTGGTTGTACCATTTGGATGGCGACGCCGTGCCGCCGAGGTTCTGGTTGCCCACGACGTTGCACAGGAACGCCTGCTTCACCTTGACGGCGCCATACGGTGCGGGCAGCGCGTTGGTCACGGTGCCCAGGGACACCTTCGCCACCAGGCGCTCCAGGCTCAGGCTGCAGGACCCGCCCGAGGCAGCGGATACGTTCACCGTGCCCCGCGCCACCATCACGAAGCCCGTGGTCGAATGGTCCGACAGGTCCACCGCGACGGCTTCCAGCTCGGAAGCCTTCAGGCAGGCCTTGGCCGCCGTCAGCGGCGCACCGGTCAGGTTGGCGACGGCATAGACGGTCTTGGCGCCCGTCTTCACGGTGAGGCCGGCCTGGCGGGCCGTCATTTCCGCGCCCGTACATTGGTGGGCGATCTCCAGCATCCCGTTTGCGTCGAATACGAAGAACCAGAGGCTGTTCACCTTCTTCTCCGCGTCAGTGGCCGCGCCCTTCGTCGCGACTTCCGCCCACTGGACGTTCAGGGTGGAAGCCCCGTCCCGGAGCGCCTGTTTGTCACACGCACCGGCAAGCAGCAACAGCGCCGGAAGCGTCAAAAGTAAGTTTCTCATATCATCGTTCG
>LUZH01000082.1 GCA_001602885.1 Bacteroidales bacterium Bact_16
CTCGAACATCACGTCGCTGCTCATCGACTCCCAGTTGCCGTCGAAGGCGAGGCCGATGAGGTTGCCGTCGGCGTCCATGACGGGGCTGCCGGAGTTGCCGCCCGTGATGTCGTTGTTGGTCAGGAAGCAGGTCACGACCTCGCCGTCCTCATTGGCGTACTGGCCGTAATCCTTGGTCTGGTAGATTTCCTTGAGCCGGGCGGGGACGCGGAACTCGTAGTTGTCCGGGTCTTCCTTCTCCATCACGCCCTTGAGGGTCGTATAGTGCTTGTAGAGCACGCCGTCCTTGGGCTCGTAGCTCTTGACGGTGCCGTAGGTGAAGCGGCAGGTGCTGTTGGCGTCGGGGTAGCTCGGCTTGCCCTCCTGCCACTTGAGCAGGGCGGCGGTGTAGGCCTTGGAGGCCTCGGTGGCCTTGGCGTCGAGCTCATGCACCTGCTCGGAGATCGGGTCGAGCGCATCGAGGAGCGCCTTGCCCAGCTGGACGGCGGGATCCGAAGCCAGCGCCTTCAGGGAAAGCGGCTTCGCGTGGAGCTTCTCCTTGGAGGTGAAGATGCTCTTCTTGAAGAGATTGTCCACGAATTTGCGGGTGTCCAGGCTGAGGATGCTCTTGCCGTTGACGCGGATGGCGTCGGCAGGATCGACGTTGGCCTTGTAGTGGTCGATCAGCGCGATGGCGACCTCCCGGTCCACGTTGGCGTCGTAGTCCTTGTATTTGTCGTCGAGGAACTCAAGCACCTCGTCCAGGATCTGCTGCTCGTCGATCGTGGCGTCCGGATTGCGCTTGCGCATCTGCTCGAGATAATCGGGGACGACGGCCATGTTCGCGCCGAAGGTGCAGATCTCGATCCGGGCGATGGTCTCGTTGAGGAGCGTGCCGGCATGCAGGACCGGCTTGGCGGCCTCCGTGACCTCCGCGATGGTCTGGATGGCGTCGCCCCAGGCGGCCTGGCGCTCGGGATCGGCGGCGATCCAGGCGCTCAGTTCGCGCTCTTTCTGCTCTTCGCGTCCGATGATGTCGAGGTCCTCGAAAGCCTTCTTCTCGCCGATCCACTTCTTCCAGCCGTTGGAGGAGCCGGAATACTTGCTGGCATACTGGATGCCCACCTTCTCGTCGGCGCGCATGGCCTTCCAGATGATGTCCTGGCGGATGCCGCGGGCGGCGATGCGGATGTCATTCTGGGCGATCATCTCGTTGAGCTCCGCGGCGGTCTGGAAGCGCTGCGTGCTGCCCGGATAGCCCATGATCATCGCGAAATCGCCCTCCTGCACGCCCTTGAGCGAAATGTTGAGGAACTGGCGCGGGCGCATCGGGACGTTGTCCGGGGAATAGTCGGCCGGCTCGTTGTCGGCGTCGGCATACACGCGGAACATCGAGAAGTCGCAGGTGTGGCGGGGCCACATCCAGTTGTCGGTGTCGCCGCCGAACTTGCCGGAGGCTGCCGGCGGAGCGCCCACGAAGCGGACGTCGCGGTAGATCTTGGAGACGATCAGGTAGAATACGTTCTCGTTGTAGAAGCTGACGATGCGCACCTCGCTCTTGGGGTTCTCCTTGCCGGCTTCGGCGATCAGCTCGCGGCGGTCCTTGCCGGCGGCGATCAGGTCCGTCACGTCCGTCATGCTCTGCAGGAAACGGACGGTCAGGCCCGGGCAGGGGAGCTCCTCCTCGCGGGACATGGCGAAATAGCCGTCCTCGAGGTAGTTATGCTCGGTGGAAGAAAGAGCCTGGATATTGCTGTAGCCGCAATGGTGGTTGGTCACCAGCAGACCGCTGCCGGAGATGATCTCGGCGGTGCAGCCGCCGCCGAACTGGACCACGGCATCCTTGATGGAGGAATTGTTGATGCTGTAGATCTGTTCCGGCGTGAGGCGGGAACCCAGATTGCGCATGGCGTCGCTGTTCATCTTCTCGAGCAGCGGGAGGAGCCACATTCCTTCGTCGGCACGCAGCGCGACCGGCGTCAGCAGGAGCGCTGTGGCAACGGATAAGAGGATTTTTTTCATATTTGATCAAATAAAGTAGGTTCCAACTCTTTGGGATGGAAGGACTTGCGGTGCTCCGGGCAGTAGCCGTGCGCCTTGATGGCGGCGATGTGCTCCGGGGTCGGATAGCCCATGTTGTGCTCCCATCCGTAGTGGGGATATTGCCGGGCCAGCTCGCGCATCCGCTCGTCCCGCCAGGTCTTGGCGAGCACGGACGCCGCCGCGATGCTGGCGTACGTCGCATCCCCGTGCACGACCGTCAGGTAGGGGAAGCCGTCGAACGGCCGGAAGCGGTTGCCGTCGACCAGCAGGAAATCCGGCTTCACGGCGAGCCGCCGGACGGCCCGGCGCATCCCTTCCAGCGAGGCGCCGAGGATGTTGAGGCGGTCGATCTCTTCCGCCTGGACAGCCTCCACGGCCCACGCCACGGCCTCCTGCTCGATGATGGGGCGGAGCAGGTCCCTCGCCTTCTCGCTCATCTTCTTGGAATCGTCCAGCAGCGGATGGTGGAAATCCGCGGGCAGGATGACGGCGGCGGCATACACGGGACCGGCGAGCGGCCCGCGTCCCGCCTCGTCGCATCCGGCCTCCAGCCGGCCGGCTTCAAGATACGGGAGAAGATGGGGCTCGTGCATATTGTGCAAAGATACACATTTTTCCAGACCCTCGCGCACGCCGCGCGCGCCAGCTATTCTTTGCGGAGCTGTTCGAGGAGGTACTGGTTCGAACGCGTGAGCGAGTCGACGTTGGACTGCAGGGCCTCGTTGAGGCGCTTCTCCGCTTCAAGTTTTTCTTGAAGCTGGGTGAGGCGCCGTTCGTATTCGGCCTTCAGGGCCTGTTCCCGCTCCGCGCGCGTCGGTTCGTCCATCAACAGGGTTTCGGCGGACACGCCGCAGAGCAGTTCTTCGATCGGGAGGTGAAGATGGTCGGCGACCAGCTGTAGATTCTTGTTGAACAGCCGCGTCTTGCCGCTCTCGAGCGAGACAATGGTCGTCCGCGCGATGCCGATCCCGTCCGCCAGTTCGGCCTGGGAGAGTCCGGCGTTTTCGCGTGCGCGACGCAGATTGCTATGAAAGAAATCTTGCTGCATAGCCCAAAATTACTGCTTGCGCGCGGGAATAAGTGTTCAAAAACTGCGGACAATGTCCGCGAAAAGCGGACAAAGGCGTAAAAATCGTATTTTTTTGCTGTCTTACCCCCGCCGTACTTCCGCCCGGGTGTTGCGTATTTCGCGACAGTGTCCCATTTTTGTCGAAACGAAAACGCGAAAAGCTATGACATCCCTTGATTCTCCCTTCGACCGGCTGGTCCGCCTGATGGCCGCCGAACCCGCCCTTCCCGATTTCCCTTCCGCCTGCCGCCGGCTCCGCGTCACGCCCGGAGTATTCAGCGAAATGCTGCTCCGCCAGACCGGTTTCTGCGGCGAGGAAATATTCTTTCAAATCCGTGTAGAATTGCTTGCAGAATGATTTGCGATTGGCTGCAAAAATGATTAGATTTGCGAGCTTTGCAACCTAAAACAAAGCAAAAACCAAGTAATAATTAATACTCTATACTAGAAATGAAAGATTATTCTACCAAAGACATCCGCAACGTGGCCCTGCTTGGAGCCACCAAATCCGGTAAGACCACGCTTGCAGAAGCCATGCTCTTCGAGGGCAAGGTGATTGACCGCAGAGGTACCATCGAAGACAAGAACACCATCTCCGACAACGACGAACTCGAGAAGCTCAACCAGCGCTCCATCTACGCGACCCCGCTGTACGCCGAGTTCATGAACGCCAAGATCAATATCATCGACACCCCGGGTTCCGACGACTTCATCGGCGGCGC
>LUZH01000083.1 GCA_001602885.1 Bacteroidales bacterium Bact_16
TGGCCGGCGCCTGGAGGGCGTCGTCCATGTTGGCGCGGCCGTGCCAGATGCGGTAGGCCTCATTGACCTCCATGTGGTCCATGTTGACCACGAGGGAGATGTCCATCGAAGGATGCCATTTGTCGGCGTAGACTTCCTTGTCGATCGGGAAGGCGTTGGTCACGACGCCCTGGTAGTCAATGCAATAGAGACCCGGCTCACGGACGTCGGAGAAGTCCAGGCGGACGTAGTTGTAGCGGTGGTGGTATTCGCCCCAGACCTCGGCGGCGACCTCCTTCACGACGGTCCTGGTGCCGTCCGGGTTGACGCGGAGGATGCGGCCGGTGGCCGCGGGCGTGGCGTTCTTGTCGAGCTCGACCACGGAGACCTTCTTCTGGGCGGGCGTGTAGCCGACCTGCGAGAAGCCGATGTTCGCCGGGCGGACCCAGTCTTCCGACGCGCTCGGCTCCAGGTACCACTCGAGCACCTTGCCGGTCCGGCCGGCGGGCAGCAGCGAGCGGAGCACGAAGGTGCCGTTCTGCGCGAGATGGCGGCCGTCGTAGATGCTGATCTCCTGGTCGGAGGTCACGCTCACGCGCAGCGCCTCGTCCTCCGGTGCCATCACGATGCGGTGGCCCGTGGAGAGCGGGAGCGGCACGAGGAAGTCGCCGCGGCCGCGGTCGTCGAAGGTGGATTCGCCGAAATACTGCGGGATCTTCTCGGAGACGGGATGCACCTCGGTGTCGTGCATCGGGTATTTGGGGAGGATACGTGCGAGGTTGTCAACCAGGTAGTTGCGCCCGAAATAGGACGCCGGGAAGAACTCCAGGTTCATGCCGGCCTTGCCGACCAGCTGCTCGGGGACAGGCTTGTCCAGCCAGATCTGGACCAGGACGCCCTTGTCCTTGGGCAGGACCTTGAGCCGGGGGGCGAAGTCGTAGTCGGCATAGGTCAGCGACACGGCGACGCTGCTCTCGGCGCGGTCGATCTCGCGGGGGCTCACGACGCCGAAGATGTCCCACTGCTCGGGGGTGTTCATCAGGCGGACGCCGCCGCCGGTGGCGATGCGTTCGCCGCGCTGGATGATCTCCAGGCCGGCGAACTTCTCGTCGTAGAAACCGCCATTGTACAGGTTGTTATACACTAAGACATTCGTGCCCCGCGCCTCGAAATAGCCGAGGTCGTTGAGCTGGAGGGTTTGGGCGGACACGCCGGTCGCCGATGCGAGCGCGAACGCCGCTGCGGCGAGCAGAGTTTTTCCTTTCATACTAACGTTGTTGGTTCTGTTTGATTATCAGTTTCGGAAATATAGCGAAAAAAGAATGAATTGCGAAAGTCCGCCCGTGTCCCGGATGTCAGTTTGACGGAATAGTGAAAGGATTTGGAACACACCCGCCAATCGGGAACGGAGAGAATCGCTATTTTTGTGTCACTCAATTTGACAACCGGCATGAAAAGATTTCTCCTTCCCCTGGTCGCGGCCCTGGCGCTCAGCAGCGTCGCCGCCTCCGCCCAGGCCGTCCAGGCCCTCGAAGATTCCAAATACAGCATCGCCGTCGGCGATGTGACCCTGACCGTCGACGCCGCCCA
>LUZH01000084.1 GCA_001602885.1 Bacteroidales bacterium Bact_16
AAGCCGCTGGCCCGGGGCCTCGCCAACGGCACGACCGGCCGCGTCAGCGCCGCCAACTCCTACGACGATCCCACCTACATCCCGAACCCGTCCGACCTCGGACGCGGCACGGTGTCCGTGGGCTTCGGCCACGACTCCAAGCGCGTGGCGGGCGAGGCCTTCCGTGACGGCTACGTCACGGCCGACCTGGCCGCCGTGCTGCAGGATCCGGTGATCCGCTCGATGTCGCGGGAGCAGATCGAAAAGATGGTCGAAGAGGACCGCCGCCGGATGAAGAAGTCAGCGGCCGACCTCGACTTCGCGCAGGCTGCCCACTACCGCGACGAGATGTGGGCCCTGCAGGAGTATCTCAAAGTTTGGAAAGAAGAAGCATGAAAAGATCCCGGATCGTCATATTCCTGTTCGGCATCATCGCCGCACTGGCGGTAATCTGTGCCATTTTCCCCGAAGGGGGCGTCCTCGGGCTGCGGTTCCCGCAGCTGAGCGAGGTCCTTTCCGCCGCGGAGAGCGGCTCCGGCCTCTCGCCGGAGGAACTGATCGAGCAGCGGAAGCTGTCCGCCCGGCGCCACGAGTTCCAGACCTTCTTCAAGGAAGACCCGGCCCGCTTCTACCTGCCGGACGACGACGTCAGCTTCTTCGACCCGCTGTTCGCCGCGCTCGACGGCGCGGAGCAGACCCCGCTGCGCATCGTCCACTACGGCGACTCGCAGATCGAGGAAGACCGCATCACGGGCACGATCCGCGAACGGCTCCAGGAGCGCTTCGGCGGCAACGGCCCCGGCATGATGCCGGCCCGCCAGCACGCCACGCCGCGCGTGGGCGGCGGCAGCACCGCCGAGCTGCGCCGCTACTTCAACTACGGCGACGCGTCGTACCGGGCGGGCATCCGCCAGTACGGCCCCTACGCCGATTTCGTCCGCCTGGACACCGTGTCCACCCTGTCGTTCTACCCGATCCGCAGCAAGGACAAGGGACAGAGCACCTTCGAGCGCGTGACGCTCGTGGCGGGCAACCTCAAGAGCACCCTCTCGGTGTCGAGCAAGGGCGACCGCCGCGAGGTGGAGCCCGGCCAGGGCGCGCTGTCCTTCGTGCGCTTCGCGCTGCCCGACAGCTCCACGCGCGCTTCGATGACCGTGGCCGGCTATGCCGACCTCTACGGCGTCCTGCTGGACAGCAAGACCGGCGTGCGGGTGGACAACGTGGCGATGCGCGGCTCGTCCGGCGCCATCTTCACCACGATGGACCGCGAGCAGCTGCGCTCTTTTTACAAGGAGGAGAACGTCCGGCTGATCCTCCTGCAGTATGGCGGCAACAGCGTGCCGTACCTCAAGACGGACAAGGCCATCTCCGGCTATCTCGAGTCGGTCCGCAAGCAGATCCGCTTCCTGCGCGGCATCGCGCCGCAGGCGAAGATCGTCTTCATCGGCCCGTCCGACATGTCCACGACGGTCGCCGGCAAGCGGCAGACCTACCCGCTGCTGCCCGGCATCGTGGATTCGCTGCGCGCCTCCGCGACGCAGAGCGGCGCGGCCTACTGGGACATCTACGGCGTGATGGGCGGCGAAAACTCCATGGTGCAGTGGGTCAAGGCCCGCCCGGCGCTGGCCGGCTCGGACTACGTTCACTTCACGCTCGCCGGCTCCCGCAAGATCGGCGACATGTTCTGCGACGCGCTCCTGCTCTACTACGACTACTATCGTTTCCGGAAGAAGAATGACCGCTAGGAGACTCACCCTGCTCGCCGCGCTCTGCTTCGGCATCGCAGCGTCCGCGCAGCCGCTGCCCGACTGCGTGCACGCGGAAGCGTCCGTGCTGCTCTTCCCGGGCGCCCGGACGGCGCAGGACCTCTTCTACGCCAAGCTCGACACGCTGGTGGCGACGGGGCAGGGGAATGTCAACGTCTGGCACATCGGCGGTTCCCACGTGCAGGCGGCCTTCTTCCCCAACCGGATCATGAACGGCATCGACTCGCTGACCCTGCGCGGCGACCGCGGCTTCCTGTTCCCGCTCAAGCTGGCGGGCACCAACTACGACAAGTCCTACAGCATCTCGGCCACGGGCGAATGGGAGGCGCCGATCCTGACGCGCAACTCCGACCTGCGCCGGCCCCGTTACGGGGTGACCGGCTACGGCGCGCGCACGGCCAGCCCGGACGCCTCGGTGGGCTTCCGCCTCAATGTGGACGGCTCCGGCCGCTGGTCCTGCGAGAGCGTGCGCGTGCTGGGCTACGGCTCCTCGGACCGCGCCTATCCCTATATCCTCTGCCTCGCGGACACGCTGCGCTTCGAGTTCGAAACGGCCACGCAAAGCTACCTCTTCGACCTGCCGGCGCCGACCGACAGCGTCGTGGTGCGCTTCCACATCCCCGCAGGGGAGGAATTCACGCTGAACGGCCTGCAGCCGCTGAGCTGGCGGCCGGGCGTGAATTATTTCGCCTCCGGCGTCAACGGCGCGGCGCTCCCGTCCTGGCTCGACAAGTGCGAGGACCTGGAGCGCGACCTGCAGCTCGTGCATCCGGACCTGGCCATCCTGGCGGTGGGCATCAACGACTCCGCCACGAGCGCCAAGGACTTCAAGCCGGAGAAATTCAAGGAGAACTACCGCCGCCTGATCGAGATGGTGCGCCGGG
>LUZH01000085.1 GCA_001602885.1 Bacteroidales bacterium Bact_16
GCTCGAACTCATACTCGTTGATGCGGTCGCCGATCTTGTGGGCCACGGTGAAGTCCATCGGCGTGTCGGCCACCGGCAGGATCTCGCCCGTGGTCATGTAGGTGGCGTCCACCGGGGTGTACTGCGAGGCGTTGATGTAGAGCACGTCTTCGCAGATGCTGTGGTTTGCGGGATCGCCGGAGAGGTTGAAGTAGGAGTGGTTGGTCATATTGATGATCGTCGGGGCCGTGGTCGTGGCCTCATAGGCGATATCGATCTTGTTGTCGTCCGTGAGCGTGTAGGTCACGAAGGCCGTGACGGCGCCCGGGAAGTTGTTGTCCCCTTCCGGAGAATCCATGCGCAGCTTGATGTGGCGGGAGTCGGCCTCCACGACCTTGTAGGGCTGATACTGCCAGCCGGTCGGGCCGCCGTGCAGGCAGTGGCCGAAGTTGTTCTTGGGCAGGTCATACTCGACGCTGTCGATGGAGAACTTGCCCTGGTTGATGCGGTTGGCGTAGCGGCCGATCGAGGCGCCGAAGTCGGTCTGGTTGTTTTCGGGATAGTAGTCCTCGACCTTGTCGAAACCCAGGACCACGTCGCGCATGACGCCGTCCTTGTCCGGCAGGACGATGGAGGTGATGCGGCCGCCGAAATTGGTCACGGTCACTTCCATCCCGGAAGCATTGGTCATTTTGTAGAAACGGTTCTCCTGCTCGCTGGCGCAGGAGCAGAGGACGATGGCGCAGAGCGCCGGCAGAATGGTTGTAACGATTTTCATATCTGAAGACAGTTATTGCTTCGCGTTATCTTTGACAAGATACAAAAATATAAACTTCCACGCGCACCCGCGCGCAGAAATCAACCTTTTCCTTGCAAAAATCCGTCAAATTCCGGGGCTGGAGCGGCCCCGGAGGCCGTTAGATGAGGGTTCGGGAAATATGGGTCCCGAAGAACTTGTCCACCGTGCCGTCGGCAACCATGTCGCCGGGCTTGCCGCTGATCAGCGCGCCGCTGGAGCTGGTGACCGTGGCCTCCGGCAGGAGCCAGAGGAGGTCGGCCGTGCGGATGGCGCTCTCCAGGTCGTGGGTGGTCAGCAGGATGGCCTTCTGGCGCACGCGCGCCAGGCGCTTGAGCGTCTCCCAGGTCTCCAGACGACTGGGGACGTCCAGGAAGGCCGTCGGCTCGTCCAGCAGGATTACGGGGCACTCCTGGGCCAGCGCCTTGGCGATGTAGGCCTTCTGGCGCTCGCCGTCGCTCAGCTCGGCGAGCAGGCGGTCGGACTTGTCGGTGAGGCCCACCATCTCGATGGACTCGCGCACCACGGCGTGGTCGTCGTCGTCCAGCGAACCGAAGAAATCCGTGTGCGGATAGCGTCCCATCGACACCAGCTCGTAGACCGAAATGGCGCCCGGGAAATCGCGGTCCGTCAGCACCACGCCCACCTTGGAGGCGCGCTCCTCCGGCGAATAGGATTCCAGCGGACGGCCGTCCAGGATGATTTCACCGCTGAGCGGCTTCAGCAGGCCGCAGAGCGTGCGCAGGAGCGTGGACTTGCCCGAGCCGTTGCGCCCGAGCAGGCAGGTCACGCCGCCGGCGTACAGCTGCAGGTCAAGACCGGAATGGACGACGCGCCGGAGATTGCCCCGGAGGGTATAGCCGATGCTCAGCGCGCGGGTTTCTATGGGAGGCGGGATAAACACGGTATCAGTTGAAATAATGCAGTTTGCGACGGTTGATGATGACGTAGAGGATGACCGGCACGCCGATGAGGGGCGTGACGGCGCTCAGCGGCAGCAGGTGGTTGCTGCCCGGCCAGACGGTCAGGACGCTGCAGAGCAGCGCGACGCAGGACCCGCACAGGAGCGTGACGGGCAGCAGGTGCCGGTGGTTGTCGGTGCCGGTCAGCAGGCGCGCGATATGCGGCACGGCCAGGCCGATGAAGGAAATGGGACCGCAGAAAGCCGTCACCACGCCCGTCAGGACGCCCGTGCACAGCAGGATGCGGAAACGCGTCCGGCGCACGTTGACGCCCAGGTTGGCGGCGTAGGCCTCGCCCAGCAGCATGGCGTTGAGCGGCTTGACCAGCAGCCAGGCGCCGAACAGGCCGGCCAGCACGAAGCCGGAGAGCCAGGGCAGCTTGGCGAGCGACACGCCGCTGAAGTCTCCCATCCCCCACATCACGTATTGGTGCACCTTGTCGGCGGACGCATGGTAGTTGAGGATGGAAATGAGCGACGAAGCCAGATAGCCCAGCATCAGGCCGATAATCAGCAGCATGACGCTGTTGGGCACCCGGCGCGAGAACCACAGGATCAGCAGCAGGACCACGCCCGCGCCAATCAGGGCGGCCACGATCGTGGAAAGGTAGCTGGCGGCGCCCATCCAGATCATCGCGATGGCGACGCCGAGGTTGGCGCCGTCGCTGATACCCATGATGGACGGGCCGGCGAGCGGATTCTTGAACAGCGTCTGGAGCATCAGGCCGCTGACCGAGAGCGCGGCGCCGGCGAGCAGCGCCGTCACGGTCTGCGGCAGGCGCGTCTCCAGGACGATGACCTGCCAGGCCGCGCGTCCGTCGAAACCGCCGAAGACGATCTTGAATATCTGGTCCAGCGGGATGCGAACGGCACCCCGCAGCAGTCCGATGCAGAACAGGCCCGCGACTGCCGCAAGCAGCAGGATATAGAGCCAAAAATAATGTACCTTCTTAGTCATCCAGCGGGAAATAATACCGCTGCACATGTCCGGGCAACAGATCCGGATGATAGATAGCCATCATGTCCTCAAGCACCCGGTCGGGGTGCAAAGTAATATCATCGTAATAGGTAGTAGTGAGCGTGTTGCAGGCCCAGATCCGGCGCTCCTTCCAGGCGCGGAACCGCGAATAGGGCGTGTATTCGTCGGCCAGCTGGCCGTAGGTCATCGGCGCGTGGACGCCGTATTTGAGCAGCCACAGGTCGGCATCGCCGGCGCGGTCGAAAACCTCCTCGAAAGCGAGGTGCGTGCTGCTGGTGCCCGGGATGTCCCGGAAAATGTAATCGGCCCCCGCATCCGCGTGGAGCGTGGCGATGTAGCTGTGGCCGTCGGGGACGGCCCAGGAGTTGCCGTATTTGCGTTCCAGCACCACCGAAGGGCGGTCCTGCACACTGGCCGCCAGGTCGCGGAGCGCGAAATAGCGGTCGCGCGTCGCGTCGAACGCGGCCCGGGCCTGGTCGTGCGCGCCCAGCAGCAGGCCGTAGAAAAGCACCCATTCGGTGCGGCCGAGCGGGTGGTTCTCCATGTAGTCGGCCGCCTCGACGATCGGGATGCCGAGCTTCTCGGCGCTGCCGTAGCCGCTGTTCTCGAAGGGCGAGGCGATGATCACGTCGCAGCCCAGGTCCACGATCTTCTCGGTGTTGGGAGAAGTGGACTTGCCCACGTCCGCGATCCGGCCCGCATCAATCCGGCCGAGCACCTCCTGCGAGGTGATGTATTCGGGCTCGCAGACGCCCACCACGCGGTCCAGGGCGCCGAGCTGCTCGGCGATGGCCGTATGCACGGACGTGTAGATGACGGCCCGCCGGACGGGCGTGCGGATGACGATGCCATCTTCGGGGAGCTCCGCGGGCAGCGGCCGGCTGCGGTCCACGAGCACATAGTGCTGCCGCTGCCGGAGGGTGTCCCACGGGTCGCGGACTTGCACCGAGATGTAGCCGGGGCCCTGGCTGATGTCGAGATTGCGGGCGAAACGGAGGGTGTCGACGGCTCCGTCGGAAGCGTCCGCCCCGGGAGACCGTCTGCCGCAGGCGCAGCAGAGCGCAAGAAGGAATATAAGAAGGAAGTATTTCTTCAACCGACCCATTATATTCACAAATATAGTCTTTTTCCCGAATAAAATCTCCTACAGGACGATGTTTTTTTCCGTGCCGTCATAAGCCAGGACGCGTTCTGCGCCGTCCGGCGTGACGATGCGGAAAACCCGCTCCCGGAGCATCCCCGGGAAGGAGCCGCAGCGGGCGCCGACCGTCAGGGTGCGTCCGTGCAGCCGGAACGGGATGGTCGTGCAGGCGCCCTGACCGTAGCGGTAGCCGTCCCCCTCGTCCTCGTAGAGCAGGAAGCTGCCGTCCGCGCCGGGATAGACGCGGATCTCCAGGTCGTCCCAGGGCTTCTCGCCGCTGTACTGCACCGCCGGGCCCAGCGGGATGATGGCCCCGGCGCGGGCGAAGAGCGGCACGCTGTCGAGGTGCGTCTCGCGCGTGACGGTCTGCCCGCCTTTCAGGCGTTCGCCCGAGAAGAAGTCATACCAGTCCGTCCCCTTCGGGAGATAGACGCGCGTGGTGCGCGCCGCCGCGAAATCCACCGGCGTGTCGTCGAAGCGGACTTCTTCGGGCGTGTACTGCGCGTGCAGCACGGGCGCCACCAGCAGCGAGCGGCCGAAAAGGAACTCGTCCGCCACCTCCCATGCGGCCTTGTCGGCCGCAAAATCCATCACCAGCGCCCGCTGGAAGGTGCCGTCGGCCGACGCGACCTCCCAGGCAGTGCCGTAGATATAGGGAAGGAGCGCGTAGCGCAGCCGGATCGCCGACGCGATGGCGTCGTAGACCGGCTCGCCGGGCGCGCCGAACTCCCAGATCTCGCGCCGCGAACTTTCGCCGTGGCTGCGCATGATCGGGCAGAAGGCGCCGTACTGCAGCCAGCGCACGTACAGCTCCTGGAAGAGCGGGTTGCGGGCGCAGCTGGCGTCGCCGTAGATGCGGTTGTAGCCGTCCGGGAAGAAGCCGCCGCAGTCGGTGTTGAAGTTCGGATTGCCCGTCAGGGCGAATCCCAGTCCGGCGGGGACCTGCGCCCGGAGCGTCTCCCACGAGGAGTGGACATCGCCGCTCCAGGTATTGGCGCCGGTGCGCTGCTGGCCCGCCCAGGCGGAGCGCGTCATCACCATCACACGGCGTTCGGAGACCTTTTTCTGGTTTTCAGCCACGCCTTCGACCGACACGAGCGGGAAAGCGTTGCGCACGCGCCGGAAGGAGCCGCTGCCGGTCTCCACGTCCAGGTCGCTGTCCCGGAAATCCAGGTGGTCCGGCTCGGTGGAATCCATCCACCAGGCGTCGACGCCCATCTTCTCCAGCCGGAGCAGGTGCTTCCAGTAGATGTCGCGGGCTTCCTGCGAATAGGCGTTGTAAGGTTTCACGCCGGAAGGATAGTCGCGCCGCGGCGGCCAGTCGGGCAGACCGGACTGAGGCCAGGTGGAGAAGTCGAAGAGCAGGCCCCTGGCGGCCAGTTCGCGGTAAGGTTTGGTCATCGGGCCGAACGAGGCCCAGATGGAAATCATCAGCTTCGCGTGCAGCGCGTGTATCTCGTCGATCATCGCCTGCGCATCGCGGAAGTCGTCGTTGAGGAACTCCATC
>LUZH01000086.1 GCA_001602885.1 Bacteroidales bacterium Bact_16
TGCGCTTCCTGCGCGACCGCCTGACCTTCAGCGCCGACTGGTTCAACAAGCAGACCAAGGACCTGATCGTCACTGGCATCACCCCGTCCACCGTGGTCGGTGTGGCGGCCTCTCCGGTCAACGCCGGCAACGTGGTCAACAGCGGCTTCGAGTTCGAACTCAAGTGGCGCGACCAGATCGGCGACTTCAACTACAGCGTGAGCGGCAACCTGTCCACCCTGCGCAACGAAGTCACCTACATCCACGAGACCCTCTCCGACGGCATCGACGGCACGGGCGTGCGCAACTACGGCACCATCACCCGCTTCGAGAAGGGCTATCCCGCCTGGCATTTCTACGGCTACAAGTACACGGGCGTGGACCCGAAGACGGGCAACGCGACCTTCGAGGACCTCGACGGCAGCGGCGACGTGACGCAGGCCGACAAGACCGACCTCGGCAGCGGCATCCCCAAGCTCACCTACGGTCTCACCCTGACCGCGGGCTGGAAGGGCCTCGACGCGGTCGTCTTCCTGACCGGCGCCGCCGGCAGCAAGATCTACAACTGCCTCACCGTGGTGGACTATCCGTCCAACCGCCTGAGCTACTTCACCGAAGACCGCTGGACCCCGGAGCACACCGACGGCACGATGCCCGCGGCCAACGCCTCCAACTGGCAGCAGTTCCTGACTTCCAGCGGCGTGGTCTTCGACGGTTCCTATATGAAGATCAAGCAGATCCAGCTGGGCTACACCCTGCCGAAGAGCTTCACCCGCAAGTTCAAGGTGGACAACCTCCGCATCTACGGCTCCCTGGACGACTGGTTCACCTTCTCCGACTACCCGGGCTTCGACCCTGAGGTCACCGGCTCCGGCAGCAGCCTCGGCGTGGACAAGGGCGTGTACCCGACCTCCAAGAAAGTCGTCTTCGGCGTCAACATCACCTTCTAATCCGACCGCCTTATGAAAACCAATAGACTCATACTGACCCTCGCAGCGGCGGCCCTTGCTCTGACGGCCGTCTCCTGCTCCGACATGCTGGACATCCCGCAGAAGGGTGTGCTGGACTATAACACTTACTATAACACCGACGACCAGATCAACTCCGCCGACATCGCGATGTATCTGGAGGTCCGCGGCTGGGAGTACAACGTGAAGCTGTGCAAGGCCATGTTCACGGACGACTTCTGGGCGGGCGGCTCGATGCGCGGCGACAACACCGACCTCGAGCACCTCAACGAATTCACCTTCGATGCCGAACAGGACTACATCGAGGCAATGTTCACGACCTACTACACGCTGATCTACAAGGCCAACGTCATCCTCGGCCATGTCAGCGAGGACCAGGGCCCGGTGGCCCGCCAGGCCCGCGCCGAGGCCAAGGTCTTCCGCGCCTTCGCCTACTTCGACCTCAAGTCGATGTGGGGCAACCCGCCGCTCGTGGACCACGAGCTCGCCCCGTCCGAGTACAACGTGCCCAACGGCACGGACGAGGAGCTCTGGGGCCTGATGGAGCAGGACCTGACCGAGGCCATCGCCTCCGGCGCGCTGGCCGAGAAGGCCAACGCCGACGACAGCGCCACCTGGCGCGTGACCAAGCAGTTCGCGCAGGCGCTGCTCGGCAAGGTCTACCTCTGGCAGGGCAAGAACGCCGAGGCGGCGGCGCAGTTCGACGCGGTCGTGGCCTCCGGCAAATACCGCCTCTTCTCCGACTACGGCGAGCTCTTCCGCAGCACCGCCAAGCACAACTGCGAGAGCCTGTTCGAGAGCAACCGTGTCCACGACGACAACAACTCCTTCCAGAACTTCAGCATGTACGCGCTGATGACCAACTGGCGCATGGACAAGATCAACTGGCCCGCCGACACGCCGATCATGAACACCGGCTGGGGCTTCCGCGTCCCGACCAAGAGCCTCTACGACGACTTCGTGCGAGAGGAAGGGCAGAACGGCTACCGTCTCAACAACTCCCTCAAGACCCTGGACCAGCTCCAGAGCGAGCTGGGAATGAGCCTCAAGAGCCCGATCATCAGCGAGGGCTACTTCATGTGGAAGCTCCGCATCCTCGCCGAGGAGCGCGGCATGGGCAATGACTTCGTCTATGCGGCCAACACCCTCTGGATGCGCTACGCCGAGGTGCTGCTCTGCGGCGCCGAGGCGCACCTCGCCGCCGGCAACACCGCCAAGGCCGCCGAGTACGTCAACATGGTGCGCGAGCGCGCCAAGCTGCCCGCCAAGGCCTCCGTCACCCTCGACGACATCAAGGTGGAGAAGCGACTGGAGCTCTTCGGCGAAGGCACCCGCTTCCAGGACCTGCTCCGTTGGGGCGAGGGCGCCAAGATGACCGAGAACGGCAACAAGTACCCGCAGCTGCAGGTGAACGGCCAGGTGAGCTGGGTTTCCTGCAACAACCCCGTCTACGGCTTCCAGACCGGCAAGCACGAGCGTCTGCCGTATCCTGCCACGGAGATCCGCCTGAACTCCGAGATCAAGCAGAATCCGGGTTATTAATCGTCCAAAAATCGAGTTAGTTATGAAAAAGAATATATTCCTGACCGCCCTGATGGTGCTGGGCCTGAGCTCCTGCTACCAGTCGCAGCTCGACCCGCTGCAGGGCATCTTCCCGGCGCCGACCGTGGTGGAGAACTTCTCTTCCGCCTCCTGCACCTCCGAGAAGGTGGACGGCAAGCGCCTCTTCACCCTCAGCCTCAGCGACGCCTCGACCGACTTCGTGGCCACGCTGGTGGGCGACAGCTACTGCCTGACCTCCAACGCCTACACCGAGGCGGAGGCTTCCGCCGCCAAGAAGGGCAACTTCATCCTCGGACAGACCACCGTCAACGGCAAGCCGGTCAAGACCGGTACCATCACCGTGGAGCAGACGCCCATCGACGAGGTCAACAACGCCTACACGCTCAAGGCCGTGCTCTTCCTCGAGGACGGCACGCCCTACCGCCTGGCCTGGGCGGGCGAGTTCGCCTTCGAGCCCGAGGCCGCGGGCCTGGCCTATTTCTTCGAGGACGTCATCACCCCGATGGAGGACCCGGCCGTCAGCAAGCACACGCTGACCTTCCACAACGCCTCCGACAACGAGGTCGCGGCCGTGTTCGAGCTCCTGCTTGCTACCGGCACCAACGAGATCGCCGGCAGCTACACCTGCGCCGAGTACGCTTCGGCCGCGGGCCTGATGTGCAACGGTTACAATTTCCCCGACTGGGGCATCTCCGGCGGCTCCTACTACCTCGCTGACGGCGTCCGCGTGGACGTCCAGGCCGGCGACGTGCTGACCGTGTCCAAGGCGGACGGCGTCTATGCCTTCAAGCTCGCCTCCG
>LUZH01000087.1 GCA_001602885.1 Bacteroidales bacterium Bact_16
GTCGGCGCTGTAGGTGTGGACCATCGGGTTGTGGGGGCTGTTCTCCCACGGGCCGAGCGCGCTCTTGCTGCGGGCCACCACGACCATATGGCTGGTCGCCGGGCCGGCGGTGCCGCCCTCGGCGCTCACGAGGTAGTACCAGTCGCCGCGTTTCAGGAGCTTGGGCGACTCCAGCCACATGCCCTCGGTCTCCCATTCGGCGGGGAATTCCCAGCCGTCGTAGACCTTCTGCGGCTTGCCCGCGGCGGCCAGGCCGTCCGGGGTCAGGGGCGTGACCCAGCCGTTGTTGGTGTAGAGATAGCGCCGGCCGTCCTCCGCCACGACGTGGCCCGGGTCGATGCCGCCCACGTCGAGCTTGACCGGGGCGCTCCAGGGCCCCTCCGGCCGGTCGGCCACCACGACGTAGTTCTCGCCGCGGCTGGTCGGGTAGTAGATGTAGTATTTGCCGTCCACCTTGCAGATGTCGGGGGCGAAGATGGAATAGTCGCCGTCCTCGACGGCCCGCGCCACCGGCTCCCAGTGCCGCAGGTCGGTGGAGTGCCAGACGAGCAGGCCGGGGAAGTAGGTGAACGAAGAATGGGTCATATAGAAGTTCCTGCCGTCGCGCAGGATGGTCGGGTCGGGGTAGTCGCCCGGGAAGATGCAGGTCTTGACGGTCTTGGCCTTGTCGGGGGCGCAGGCGGCGGCCAAAAAGCCTGTAATCAGCAGTAAACAGAGGGATTTCAGTCTCATTATGTGTCAGTTTTCCTGTAAAAATACGGAAAAAATAGTATATTGTGGCGAACACTAAAACGCAATCGCCATGAAAAAGACTTTTTGGGACCGGATCAGTGACATCACCCACATCCACAGACGTGCGGCTTTCGCGGACGTTCCGGAGCGGAGCGGTACGAAAGAACCCGCCTTCATGACCCTGGCCAGGGAGCGTTATTCCTGCCGCAGCTACAAGGACACGCCGCTCACGGACGCGCAGGTCGCCCAGATCCTGGAGGCGGCCCGCGTGGCGCCGACCGCCGCCAACAAGCAGCCGGTGCATGTCTGGGTGGTCAAGAGCCCGGAGGGGCTCGAGAAACTGAAGGGCGCGACGGACTACACCTACGGGGCACCCGTGGTGTTCATGGTCGGCGCGAAGCCGGACGCCGCCTGGGTGCGCAAGTATGACGGCAAGAACGGCGCCGAAGTGGATGCCGCCATCGTCGGGACGCACATCATGCTGGCCGCCTCGGCCCTGGGCCTCGGCAACGTCTGGGTGGGCTCCTTCGACCCGGCGCGCATCAAGGCCGATTTCCCGGAGACGGAAGGCTACGAGGTCGTGTGCCTCTTCCCGGTGGGCGTGCCCGCCGCCCCGGCCGGAGCCAACCACGACCAGCGCCAGCCGCTCGGCCAGTTTGCCTCGGAGCTCTGAACGTTTGCTTCTTAGCGGAGAGATTGTTATATTTGTGAATTAATACACTGAAAATGAAAAAGACCATCCTCCCCCTTTTCGCGGCTGCGGCCCTGCTTCTGGCGGGCTGCGCCCCCAAGCCGTCCGAGAATGCTCCCGTTACTCCGAACGCCATGATTGAACAGACTACGCCCAATCCCGAGAACGCCGCCCAGGCTCAGCAGTTCCTCAAGAAGTGCGGCACCTACTACCTCGCCACCGTCGAGGGTGACCAGCCGCGCGTCCGTCCTTTCGGCACCGCCGAGATCTTCGAGGGCAAGCTCTATATCCAGACCGGCAAGGTCAAGAACGTCTACAAGCAGCTGATCGCCAATCCCCGTGCGGAGATCTGCGCGTTTTCCGGCACCGAGTGGATCCGCATCCAGTGCGAGCTGATCCCGGACGAGCGCATCGAGGCCAAGCAGGACATGCTGGACAAGAACCCTTCGCTTGGAATGATGTACAAGGCGGATGACGACAATACCATCGTATTCTATCTCCGCAACGCCACCGCGACGATTTCTTCCTTCAGTGCTCCTTCGCGGAGCTTCCAGTTCTAGGAAAGCGTTTTCCGGTCATATATGTACGATTTAGCCATCATCGGCGGCGGCCCCGGCGGGTACGTTGCCGCGGAGCGTGCCGGCGCTGCCGGCCTCAAGGTCGTCCTTTTCGAAGGGAAATCCCTCGGCGGCGTCTGTCTCAACGAAGGTTGCATCCCCACCAAGACCCTGCTCTACAGCGCCAAGGTCTATGATTATGCGCAGCACGCCGACCGTTACGGGGTGAGCGTGGAGGCGCCGTCGCTGGACTTCGGCGCCGTGCTCAAGCGCAAGGAGAAGGTCGTCCGCAAGCTCGTCGCCGGCGTGAAGGCGCAGATGAAGGGCGCGGGCGTGGAGGTGGTCGCCGCGCAGGCGGAGATCACCGGCCGCAGCGCCGCCGGCTTCACGGTCGCGGCCGACGGCCAGACCTATGAAGCGGCGAAGCTGCTGCTCTGCACCGGCTCCGAGGCCGTCGTGCCGCCCATCCCGGGCCTGCGCGAAGGGCTCGGCGGCCCGGTCGTGACCAGCCGCGAGATCCTCGCGCTCGAGGAGCGCCCGGAGGAGCTGGTCGTCATCGGCGGCGGCGTGATCGGAATGGAATTCGCCAGTTTCTTCAACTCGGTCGGCACGAAGGTGACGGTCGTGGAGATGCTGCCCAAGATCCTCGGCCCGATGGACGGCGAGGTCAGCGCGATGCTGCAGGCGCAGTACGCCAAGAAGGGCGTCACCTTCTGCCTGGGCTGCAAGGTCGTGGCCGTCGAAGGCGACACCGTGGTCTACGAGACCCCGGAAGGGGAGACCTGCCGCGTGCGCGGGGACAGGATCCTCGTGTCGGTGGGCCGCCGCGCCCGGCTCGAAGGCTTCGGCCTGGAGCGCCTGGGCGTGGAGCTGGCGCTCAACAAGGCCGGCAAGCCGGTCGGTATCAAGGTCGACGCGCAGATGCGCACCAGCGTGCCGGGCGTCTATGCCGCCGGCGACGTGACGGGCTTCTCGATGCTGGCGCACACGGCTTCCCGCGAAGGCGAGGTGGCCGTCAACGATATTCTCGGCAAGGCCGACGCGATGCGCTACGACGCCATCCCGGGCGTGGTCTACACCAACCCGGAGGTCGCGGGCGTGGGGCTGACGGAAGAGGAAGCCGTGGCGCGCGGCATCGCGCACACGGTGCAGAAGCTCCCGATGGCGTTCTCCGGCCGCTTCGTGGCCGAAAACGAGCGCGGCGAAGGCCTCTGCAAGATCATCTGCGGGGCGGAGCGCCACGAGGTGCTGGGCGTCCACATGCTGGGCAACCCGTGCTCCGAGATCCTGTCCGCGGCGTGCATCGCCGTCGGGACAGGAATGACCGCCGGGCAGCTGCGAAGCATCGTCTTCGCGCACCCGACGGTCTCCGAAATCCTCAAGGAAACGGCTGCTGCCCTGGTCTAGGAATCCCTTTCTTTCCGGGCAAACTTCTTGATGGCTTCCGCGTGCGGCTCCTGGCTGGCGGAGGCCGCCTTCAGGATGACGTGCCGGCCTCGCAGGTGCCAGAGCACACGGCTGCCGTCGAAGGTCTCATGGAGTGCATCCTTGAGCGGCAGGGTGGCTGTCGGTGTCGCCATGGTCCTGGTGGTGTCAAGCAGATGCTGAAGGGAAGCGTCGTAGACGAAATGGATTCTGTAGCGTTCCTTTAGCTGCTCCATGCAGCTTGACAGGGGCTCCTGTGCCGTCATGCATAACGGCGGAGCAAGGAGCAGCGCAGCGATGAACGCGGCCTTTTCTTTTGTACGGAAGTTTTTCATAGCAGGTCTCTTTTAGAAGTTGACGGCCAGGGTGAGCCCGGGCGCGAAATTGCTGCCGGGTGCATACTTCACGGAAGGATACAGGCTCAGCGAAGTCCCCTTGGCGAGGACATCCTGCCGGTACATGTTCTTGACCTTGGCCACGTGGGTCGCGTCCACGATCGACCAGATGTCGACGGCGATGGTTGCGATGGCGGAAACGATGCACAGGACTGCACAAGTCTCATTGTACTCGGCGGCGTAGCCGAACGTGGCGGTGGCGCTGGCAAGCGCCATTTCACCGGCGAAGAAGGCGATGCCGCGGCCCACCTCGTCGCAGACCATCTGTCCGAGGCCCGGCATCAGGAACGAAGCGGCGCCGGCCCAGATGGGGCTGTAGGGATCGGTCGACATCTTGACATATTCCCGGGGATTATAAGTCTTTTTCAACTCGCGGTATTTGGGCGCGACTTGAGCGTTGAGGAGGTTGCAACCGAGCACGACGGCTGCCAGAAGGACGATAAACTTTTTCATTGTTTTAAGGATTAAGGGTAAAAATATTATTGTTATCAGGAAGAATTGGCACCGATGCGAGGGTCATGCTGGCGTCAGAAGCGATGGAGACGAATCCCAGACCGCCTTTGACGTTGGAGGGAAGGGTTGCGGGCTCGAAAAGGGGGTTCCAGTCCTCGCTGTTGTTATTGACATTGGAAACCGTTTTCACATAACAGTATCTTTCGTAGGGGATTGACAACAGGTGGAACGTGAGGCTCATCCGGACGGGCGTCGCCGTCAGTTCGCCGGCGACGTGGAGATCGTAGGCAAGAAAGCTGGGCTGGAAATAGAGCTCGCTGATGGCGATTTCCACATCTGCGGAGCTTTCCGAAAACGCTTTGTCCGTGAAGAGGGTATAGGGACAATAAATATCATATCCCAGGAGGTCGGAAATGAAGCTGTATCTGCCGTCATGGTTCAGGTCCATTTCTTCCGAGAGAATCGGATCCTGATCGAATACATAAGGGACGGAACTCGAAAGCGTGGAGAAATACTCGTTCCCATCGGCATCCTGCCGTTTTACCTCGGAACGCTCGGTGACGAGGAGGTAATACCAGTTTTTCTCTCCGGGGCAGTCGACCAGACGTAACTTGCAGTGAAGGGTGGATGCGTCCTGGTCCAATTGATCATTGTAACCTTTGACGCGGAGGGTGTCTACGGAAGCGATCGACGCTGCCGCGGGTGCCGTGACAGTGGCCTGTGCGTGCAGGTCCCGCCAACTCGCCTCCAACCGGACCTCATCGCCGGGGTGGATGTCGGCAGAGAAGACATACCGGCTTCCGTTTCCCTTTCCCCAGCTGGTTTCCGGCTCCGGGCTGGTGGATGCTTCTGCGGCGAACTCGCCGTTGATATAGACGTTCAGCCGTGCATCCGGCAACTCGCCGACACTGTTGATCTCCCCAAGACTCAGCCAGACACTGTGCGTCGTGTCGTAAGTATGCAGGTCCGCGTTCATGATGATGACCTCGGCGACCTCGCCGGACTGATACTCAAGCGGGTTGGAGCAGGCGCCGGCAAGCAGCGCCATCAGGAAATATATCGGAGAAAGCTTTTTCATACGTATCAGAAATTGTAGGTGTAGCTGAACGCCGGGAGGATGGGTAAAATGGTAATTTTGAGCAGGGGGAGGGAATGGTCATCCATCTCGATACTGTCGTCGTACATGTCGGGCAGGACGAAATGGGGATTCATCGCATTATAGGCATTGTAGATGGAGAAATTCCAGACGGCTTCGTTGCCGCGGCGCGTGCGGTGGCGCAGGTTCACGCCCAGGTTGAGCCGGTGGCTGGGCGGCAGACGGTAGTTGTTCCGTTCGCTGACACAGTAGCCGGGGCGCGGGTAGGAATCTTCGAAATACCGGGGTTCGAGGACGGCAGTCATCCGCGTGGGAAGCGTCATCATGTTGCCGGATGAAAATATCCAGGAGAGGGAGACATCCACCTTCTCCGAGAACTTATGGTTCAGCGTCAGGTTGAACGTGTGCGTGCGGTCATATTTGTACAGGAATGGACGGCCCATGTTGATGGTCCCGTTATCGAACCAGCGGATGCTTCTGGAAAGCGTGTAGGAAATCCACCCGGTGGTCTTTCCCCGAGTCTTCTGCGCAAACAGCTCCAGACCATACGAGCGGCCGCGTCCCGCTTCGACCATGGATTCCCATTCGCTGGAATCGACCAGGACGGAAACACCTTCCTTGAATTCCATCAGGTTGCCCATTTCTTTCCAATATCCTTCCAGAGAGAATTCCCAGCCGGGCAGTCCGTCATAATAGGTCCCGATGGAGTAATGGTCACCCACGACAGGGGGGATTTTGCTGGTGATCGGCACCCACAGGTCAAGCGGGAGCGAGAGGATGGAGGACGAGAGCAGGTGGACATACTGCGCCATGCGCGAATAGCCGGCTTTGAAGGAAAGGCCATTGTCCAGGGCGGCCTTGACCGACATGCGGGGCTGCAGGGAGAAGTAGTTCTGTCCCTGGGTGTTGAACCAGGTCATGTGCAGGCCGGGGGTGAGGAAAAAGTGACGTCCCAGCGAGATGTTGTCTTCCGCATAGAGCGAAGTGTCGTTGCCGAGGAAATGTTTGCCCGCCTTGAGGAGGCCTTCCAACTCGTCCGTTTGGGCCTTGAGCTTATATGTGAGTGCCTCCGGGATGAAGTCGTGCCGGGTGTATTCGGCGCCGAACTTGACCAGGTGGCTGGGCGTCGGCGTCCAGTCGAAGTCGATGCGGGCTCCAAAGTCCAGAATGCCGGAATTGTAGTCGACCCGGTAGTTGTCGAGCTTCCTATCGCTCGGAAGAGTGCCTTCGAGCAGTTTGTCTTCCATGCCGTCCGACATGATCATCCTGTAGCGGTTGACGGACACGGTGGTGTTGGCAAACAGCCGGTTGTTGAAGATGTGGTTCCAACGCAGGGCGGCTACGGTGCTTCCCCATTCGACGCCGATCGTCTGCTTGCGCTGCACTCTGGCGGTCTGGCCTGTCTCCTCGTACTGATAGTCCGATTCGTTGAGCATATCTGCCTGTCCATGGTCGGCTCCCCGGTAGATGCTCAGGTAGAAGCGGTCTTTGTCCGAAGCGCGCCAGGTCAGCTTGCCGTTGAGGTCATAGAAGAAGTAGTTGTAATAATCGTCTTTGAGGAACGGATGTAAGAACGGCTCCAGAATGACCGTATGCAGGCCGCGGGCGCTCAGTGAGTAGCTGAGCTTGTCCTTGACGATCGGGCCCTCGAGGTGGAAGCGGTCGTTGAGCAGGCCGACGGTGAGCGAGCCGTGCGTCTCCTTCATGTTGCCGTCGTTGGTGCGGATGTCCACGATGCTGGAGATGCGGCCGCCGTAGCGCGCCGGGAAGGATCCCTTGTAGAGGGTGACGTTCTTGACCGCTTCCGGCTGGAAGACGGAGAAGAGACCCAGCATGTGGTCCATGTTGTAGACGGACACGCCGTCGAGCAGGACCAGGTTCTCTTCCGGCCCGCCGCCGCGGACATACAGGCCGGAGAAGCCTTCGATGCCGCCCTGGACGCCGGGAAGCAGCTGCAGGGTCTTGACCACGTCGGCCTCGCCGAACAGGGCCGGCGTGTTCTGGATCTGGACCAGGGGCACTTCCAGGGAGCCGAGGTAGGCGGACTGCAGGCCCGCATCCTTGCGTGCGATGATGCGGGCGGCGTCCAGTTCGGAATTGCCCTGCAGGGCGAAATTGACGGTGGTGTCGCGCTGAAGGTCGAGTTCGAGTGTGGCCGTGTCGTAGCCGATGTAGGCTATCTGCAGTTGATGACGGCCGGCAGGTAAGGTTAAGGTGTAGTAGCCGAACTCGTTGGCGGCTGCGCCGGTCTGGCCCGAGAGGACGCCGGCGCCGATGAGCGTCTCGCCCGAGCGGGCGTCGGTGATGAAGCCGTTGAGGGTGAAGCGGCGGGTCCTGACCACGGGGGCTTTGGCGGCGGCTTTCAGGATGACGTTGCGGCCGCGCAGCTGCCAGGCGACGGGGGCCCCTTCGAAGGTCTGGCGGAGCGCCTCCTCGAGTGTGATGGAGGCCGCCGGGGCGGACTTGACCCGGATGGCGTCGAGCGTCCCTTGCAGGGATGCGTCGTAAACAAAATGGACGCCGTAGCTTTCCTGAATCTGTTTGATGCGGCTCTGCAAGGTCTCTTGTGCCATCAGCGGCAGAAGGGCGATGCTGGTCAGGGCCACGACTACGGCGACCATTTTACTCAAGTAGAAGTTTTTCATATTTATTGGATGTTGATTTCTGTTCCGAGCGCTTCCTGGATGAGGAAGATGATTTCGTCAAGTTCTTCGCCTTCAAACTGTCCGGTGAGGCGGCGGTTGCCGTCCGGCGAGCTGAGGGTGCAGCCAAACTGGGCGCTGAGCTCGCTCAGCACGTCTGACAGCGGGGTATTGTCGTATTGGTAGGAATGGGTGGCCCAGCCGGCGGGGTTGGGGCTTTCTGCCGGGCCGAGGAGAGGCGCGGCGGCGCCGGCGGCGAGCGCGGCGTGCATGCCGCGCGTCAGGACGAGGCCCTCGTCCTCGGCGCCGGCCGCGGCGAAGAGCACGCGCCCGTCCACGACGTCCACGGTCGTGGCTTCGTCGCCGGTCGCGACCTGGAAGCGGGTGCCGAGCACGCGGACGAATCCTTCGCCGGCCGTGATCTCGAAGGGCAGCGCCTCATTGCGCGCCACGGCGAAATAGACGGTGCCTTCCATGCGCAGCTCGCGGTCGCGGCGGCCGAAGCCGTGGCGGTGGAAGGAGAGGGTGGAGCCGGGGGCCAGGACGGCGCGGCTGCCGTCCGGCAGCTGCAGCTCCTGGACAGTCTGCGCCACGGTGGTGGTGGTCCAGCGGCGGGACTCGCGGTTGAAGAGGAAAAGCCCGATCAGGGCGCAGGCGCAGACGCCGGCCAGGGCATAGCCCCAGACCGGGCGGCCGTAGCCGGACCGGAGGGAGTTTGCTGCGCGGAAGCGCTTCCAGGCGCGGGCCGGATTGAAGAGGCCCCGGCGGAAATACCGTGCGACAAACGTGAGTTCTTTATCGTTGATATCTTTCATCTTTTCTTGTTCTCTGCCCTTATGACGCAGAAAACAGGAAAAAGTACCACGCGAAAATGAAAAATTTTTTTGTCGGGCCTAAAAATAGAGGAGAAGGCTGTGCAGATCGGCGGAGGAGCCCGGGTTCAGGCTATTCCGAAGGGCCTGCAGCGCCCGGCTGATCTGGTTGCGTACCGTGTTGATTGACAGCTTTGTGGCCTCGGCGATGGCTTCGTAGCTCATCCCGTCGCGCTTGCACATCAGCAGCAGCTCGCGCCGCTTGCCGGGCAGGCGCTCCACGGCGGCCCAGAGGCGCGCTTCCAGCTCGGCGCGCTCTTCCGCCTGGCCGTCTTCGATCACGCCGGCGGCGTCTTCGGGCTGCAGCCGCTCCGGGTCGTGGCCCGCGCGGCGCAACGCGTCGATGCAGCGGTTGCGGACCATCGTGTACAGATAGGATTTCGGATTGTCCGGGGTGGCGTCGCCGTGACGCTGCCAGTAGGTCGTGAACACTTCCTGCACCACGTCCTCCACGGCGTCAGCATCTTTGAGATAATGCAACGCGTAGAGACAGAGAGGCCGGTAATGGCGCAGGAAGAGTTCGCGGATTACGGTCATCTAGAAAGTGAATTGGGCGATGCGGCGCTGCAGGTGGGCCTTCAGGTCGGACCAGCGGTAGTAGGGACCCTGGATGGGCTCCAGGCCGTTGATCAGGGTCTCGGCCTCGTTGTAGTAGAGCTTGACGAGGGGCTCGGCACCGGGCTTGCGGTAGAAGACCATCTGGAGGTTGGCGGCCATGCTGACCTGCCGGAAACTCTGCCAGCTGTCGGACGCTTCCGCACAGTGGGCGCGGTCGGCTGCGCCGGCGACGTCCATCAGGCAGACGAGCGGCATGACGCCGGAGTCGTGGCCGAAACGCAGGTCGGCGGCCGTGGCGGATCCGTCCGCGAGGGCGGCGTCAGCCCGGTCGATGATGTCCTGCACCAGGCCACGGGCGGCCCAGCAGACGTTGTCGCCGTATTCGATGGAATTGCCGAGGACCGTGTAGATGGCGGCATTCTCGCCCTTGTACCACTCGAGGATCTCGTCCATCGTGAAGAAGCGGGTGAGGATGTCGGTGCCCGGCGTCTCCGTGCACTGCTGGATGCAGGCGGCATCCCAGATCATGTAGATGATGCTGACGGCATCGATGCCTTCGAGAACGGTCGCGGGGTGCTTCGTGAAGACATTGTCGATGAAGCGGGTCGAATCGACCGAGGAGTTGAGCATCAGTTCGGTGAAAATCTGCTCGGAGGCGGCGGAAAGCGAATCGCTCTGGTAGAGGTCGTGGGCCAGCAGGTCGAGATACTTGCGGCCCGTGACATAGTCGTATTTCAGCTGCGGGGCGTTGTTGTCGAGGGCGTCGGTGAAGTTGGCCATGCTGAGCAGGCAGCGGGAATAGGTGCTGGACTGGACGTGGACTTCAGACCGGGAAGCATTGTTCCAGACGCCCGGGATGCGGTCGTAGAGGCGCTGCGCGATGCCGCGGTGCTCGCGGGCGCCGCGCGCGGTGAGCTCGCCGATCATCCCCTCGTGGTCGGCGTTGAGGGCGGCGAGGGCTTCGTAGAGCGCTTCGCCTTCGGCCGTCAGGATGCCGGCCTCGCGGGCAGCGCCGATCACCTGGAAGGCGGGGGCGACACCGTCGCCGGTCGCGCGGCGGGAGCCGTGGCGGCCGTAGTGGCTGACGTAGAAGGCTTCATATCCGGCGGGAGCCGGGGTTTCGGCAGACGGAATGTATTCGTAGGAGTGATAGACGGCCGCAGCCCGCTCGGGATTCTCCCGGATCAGGGCCTCGAAGCTGGACTGGGCATGACAGGCAAGGGCGGACAGAATCAGGCCACCTGCAAAGATGGAATAACGGAAAATCTTCATGGTTTTGATGTTTGGATTGGCAAAGATAATTTTTATTTTTGCAAAATAGTAGTGTATTTATCGTTCTATGGAGAATCTGGAAGAAATCAGGAAGGAGGTTGACGCCGTAGACGCGCAGCTTGCCCCGCTTTTCGAGCGACGGATGGAACTCATCCGCCGGATCGCCGCCTACAAGAAGGCGCACGGCCTGGGCGTCTCGGATCCTGCCCGCGAGCAAAACGTCGTCCTGCGGGGCGCGGAGCGGGTCAAGGACCGCGACATCCGCGAGTATTACGTGTCTTTCCAGCAAGAATTGATCGCCCTCTCCCGCGACTGGCAGCGCCGGCTTAACACAGGCTTGCGCGTGGCCTACAGCGGGGTCCCCGGTGCTTTTGCCTATATCGCCGCCTCGCGCCTGTATCCCGGTGCGGAGCTGGTGTCCTATCCCGGTTTCGAGCAGGCCTACCAGGCCTGTGAGGCAGGGGAGGCCGACGTGGCCGTGCTGCCTTTCGAGAACAGCTCCGCCGGCGAAGTCGCTTCCGTGACGGACCTGATGTTCAACGGTTCGCTCTATGTCAACCAGGTGATCGAGGTGGAGGCGGAGCAGAACCTGCTCGGCCTGCCGGGGGCGGACAAGTCCGCGATCCGCAAGGTCTACAGCCATCCGCAGGCGCTCTCCCAGTGCGACGAATACATCCAGCGCAACGGCTTTGTCGTCAAGGAGTATGCAAATACCGCCCTGGCCGCGAAGCACGTGGCGGAGAAGCAGGACGTTACCTGCGCGGCGATCGGCTCGGCCGAGTCCGCGGCCATCTACGGACTGGAGGTCCTGGAGCCGCGCATCAACACCAGCCGCACCAACACCACGCGTTTCGCCGCGTTCTCGCGGATGCTCCGCCTGGACAAGGAAAACAAGCGCAAGATGGACAAGCACTTCATCCTGATGTACACCGTCAAGAATGAAGCCGGTGCCCTGGCGCAGACGCTCAACATCATCGGCGCCCACAATTTCAACATGTACAACCTCCACAGCCGCCCGATGAAGGAGCTGCTGTGGAACTATTATTTCTTCGTCGAACTCGACGGCGACGTGGCCACGGAAGAGGGCAGCAGCCTGCTGCGCGAACTCGCCCCGCTGTGCGACCGGCTCAAGCTCGTCGGTTCGTTCTATACCCATTAGCGTATGAAGAATTCGATCGGTACCAGCGTCATCCTGACGGTCTTCGGCGAAAGCCACGGGCCGGCGGTCGGCGTCGTGCTGGACGGTCTCGCGCCGGGCCTGCCCGTGGATGAAGCATACATCGCGGAGCAGCTGGCCCGCCGCCGCCCTGCCGGCCCCGCCGACACCGCCCGCGTGGAGCCGGACCGTTTCCAGCTGGTCAGCGGCGTCTTTGAAGGCCGCACGACCGGCACGCCCCTGACCATCCTCATCCCCAATGAGAATGTCCGCAGCGCGGACTACGCCGCCGTGCAGACGGTCGCGCGCCCTTCGCATGCGGACTACACGGCGCAGGCCAAGTACCACGGATTCCAGGACCCGCGCGGCGGCGGACACTTCTCCGGCCGCGTGACGGCCGGAATCGTGGCCGCCGGCGCCATCTGCCGGCAGGCGCTGGCCGCCAGGGGCATCCGCCTGGGCACGCACATCCTGCGCTGCGCCGGCGTGGAGGACGCGCCGTTCACGGACGTGGCCTCCGAGCTCGACCGCATTGAGGCGAAGCGCTTCCCGCTCATCCGCGACCTGGAGGAGCAGGTGGAGGCGGCCGTGCTGGCCGCCAAATCCGAGCAGGATTCCGTCGGCGGCGTGATCCAGACCGGCATCTGCGGCTTGCCCGCCGGGCTGGGGGAGCCGTGGTTCGATTCGCTGGAGGGCGTGCTCGCCCGCGCGGCTTTCGCCGTGGGCGGGGTCAAGGGCATCGAGTTCGGCGACGGATTCGGCCTGGCCGCCCTGCGCGGCTCGCAGGCCAATGACCCCTTCCGGATGCAGGACGGCCGCGTGGTCACGTCCACCAACCGCAACGGCGGCATCAACGGCGGCATCACCAACGGCATGCCCGTCGTCTTCAACCTCGCCGTCAAGCCCAC
>LUZH01000088.1 GCA_001602885.1 Bacteroidales bacterium Bact_16
CTCGGCCACAGCGTCAAGGTCGACGACCGCGACACGGTCCGCCCGGGCTTCAAGTTCGCCGAGTGGGAGCTCAAGGGCGTGCCCGTGCGCCTGGCGATGGGCGCCCGCGACCTCGCCGCAGGCACCGTGGAGGTGGCCCGCCGCGACACGCTCACCAAGGAAACGATGGCCCTGGAGGGCATCGAGCAGCATATTTCCAAGCTCCTGGACGAAATCCAGCAAAACATCTACGACAAGGCCCTCGCCTTCCGCGACAGCAACGTCGAGAAGTGCGACGACTGGGAGGAATTCAAGACCAGGATCCAGACCGGCAAGTTCCTGCTCTGCC
Source organism: Bacteroidales bacterium Bact_16 (assembly GCA_001602885.1). The sequence goes on from LUZH01000088.1 coordinate 329, forward strand.
ACTGGGACGGCACCGTCGAGACCGAGCAGGCCATCAAGGACGCCACCAAGGCCACGATCCGCTGCATCCCCATCGACAGCTATGTCTGCGAGGAGGAGGGCAAGGACATCTTCTCCGGCAAGCCTTCCCACCGCCGTGTCGTATTCGCTATCTCGTATTAATCCGGATTTAACCCAAATTCTACGCGATATGAGAAAAGCTTTAACACTCACCGCAGCCCTCGTGGCCGCCTGTTTCGGCGCCCTGGCCCAGGACGATGTCCAGAAGGCCGCCGCCGAAGCCGCCGCCGCTTTCTCCGAAGCCCCCAAGGCGGAGGAGCCCGTAGCGGAACCCAACTATTGGACGACTTTCGCCGTCTTTGACCTCGGTTTCAACCAGACTTCCCTGTGGAGCTGGGCGTCCGGTGGCTACAACAGCGCCACCCTGCGCGCCGGCATCGACGCCAACGCCAACTACGCACGCGACCTCGCGACCTGGGACAACCGCCTGCAGCTGATGTACGGCTTCCTGTGGTCCGCCGACAAAGAGAACCTCATCCAGAAGAGCGCCGACCTGATGCAGTTCGAGAGCCGCTTCGGCTACAAGACCTCGGAGGAGAGCAAATGGAAATACACCGCCGACCTCACCTTCAAGTCCCAGTTCACCGACAGCTACGACTCCTACACGCAGGACGACAAGGGCGCCTGGAGCGGCAAGCTCAAATCCGGCTTCTTCGCTCCCGGCTACCTTACCTTCGGTATCGGTATGGCCTGGGACCCCGCGCCCTGGTTCGACCTCAACATTTCCCCGGTCACGGGCGGCTACACCTTCTGCAACATCCCCGAACTGCGCAAGGGCTACGGCATGAAGCTGCGCGACGCCGCGCTCGACCCGACCGTCGGCGCCAGCTACTACCCCGCCCTCTTCCAGCTCGGTGCCCAGGTCAAGATGAACCTCAAGGCCTCGATCAACGACATCTTCACCTACGAGACGCAGCTCATCCTCTTCACGGACTACCTCAACCATCCGTTCGTGTGGAACCGCGTCAACTGGGACAACAAATTCGGCCTGCAGGTCGGCAAGTACATCAAGCTCGCCCTCGACACCTGGCTGATCTACGACCCGATCGTGCTGATCGCCGACAAGTCGGGCAACGACGTCCGTCAGCGCGTGCAGTTCAAGGAGTTCTTCTCCATCAACTTCACCTACACCCTCGGCAAGAAGAAGTAGAGACATGACACGGATCCTGCTCGCCGTCAGCGGGGGCATCGATTCGATGTACCTGGCCAACCGGGCCCCGGAACTTTTCCCCGGAGCCCGGTTTGCCGTCGCACACTGCAATTTCGCGCTCCGGGGCGCGGAGTCCGACGCCGACGAGGCGTTCGTCCGCGCCTGGTGCGCGGAACACGACCTGGAGTGCTTCGTGAAGCGGTTCGACACGCGCGGATATGCCGCGCAACACGGCGTCAGCATCGAGATGGCGGCGCGCGACCTGCGCTACGCCTGGTTCGCAGAGCTGCGGCAAACGGGTGGCTTCGACGCCGTGGCCGTGGCCCACAACGCCGACGACAACGCCGAGACGCTGCTGCTCAACCTGCTGCGCGGCACGGGCACCCGCGGCCTGCGCGGCATGGGCGACCGCGACGGCATCGTCCGGCCCCTGCTGGACATCCCGCGCGAGGACATCCGCGCCTGGATGACGGCGCGCGGACTCGCCTGGCGCGATGACAGCACCAACGCCGACAGCACGCCCAAGCGCAACCGCATCCGCAACGAGGTCTTCCCCGTCTTCGCCCGCATCAACCCTTCTTTCGTCCGCACGCTGGGCGACGACATGCGGCGGTTCGCCCGCGTGGACGACATCGCGGACAGCTATTTCCGCGCCGTGCGCGAGGGGCTGACCACGCCTTCCGGCGACATCCGCCTCCCGGCCGTGCTTGCGCTCGAGCACTGGGAATACGTCCTCTGGCGGCTGCTGGAGAAGGCCGGCCTCAGCGGGCCGACTTTCGAGAAGCTCGTCGCCCTGCTGCGCCGCTACAAAGACGCGCCGCGCGGCACCGTCACCATCGGCGGCAAGACCTTCGAGGGCACGGGAACGGTCCTCCGGATCGAAAAAGAGCTGCTGATTATTCCGTGATATAGACGTCGTCGCCGGGCTCCGCGAAATAGAACTGCTCCCGCGCATAGCGCTCGAGGGAGTCGCGGTCGCCCGTCATCACCCGGATCCGGCGGTCGAGCTCTTCGTTCTCCCGCTGGTACTGCTCGATCTGGCGCTCCTGGCGGCGCAGCGACAGGCCGGCCTGCACCCAGTTGATGAGATTGTCCTTCTTCAGGAACATGAAGAGCAGGAACACCACCGTGGCAATGATGGCATAACGCAGGAACGAGCGCTGCTCCTTCCTGTTGCCGTCCTTGTCGCGGTCCCAGAGATCTTTGGTGTACTTGGCCATAATTATTTATGCAAAAATAGTTATTTTTGTGGAAGAATCTAAAACCAGAAAGCAGTAATGAAACCTACTCTTCTCGTCCTGGCCGCCGGCATGGGCAGCCGCTACGGCGGCCTCAAGCAGATGGACGGCCTGGGTCCCAACGGCGAGACCATCATCGACTATTCCATCTACGACGCCGTGCAGGCCGGTTTCGGCCGGGTCGTCTACATCGTCCGTGAATATTTCCTCGAGCAGTTCAAGGAAGCTGTCGCCCAGAAATACAGCCACGTCAAGTGCACCGACGGCTCCCCGCTCGAATTCGTCTTCGTGACGCAGGAGCTCGACAAGATCCCGGCCCGCTTCACGCTCAACCCCGAGCGCCAGAAGCCCTGGGGCACCGCCCACGCCATGCTGATGGCCGCCGAGGTGATCCACGAGCCGTTCGTCGTGATCAACGGCGACGATTACTACGGCCGCGAATCCTTCCGCATCGCCGCCGACTGGTGCCGCGCGCACCAGCAGACCGAGGGCGTCTACGCCATCATCGGCTTCGAGCTGGACCACACGCTGAGCGAGTCGGGCGGCGTGTCCCGCGGCATCTGCCACTACGACGCGCAGCAGCACCTGACCGACGTGGTCGAGCACCTCGACATCCGCCAGGGCGCCGACGGCGTCGTGCGCGGCGAGAATTCCGCCACGGGCGAGCAGGTCGTGCTCCGCGGCAAGGACCTCTGCTCGATGAACATGTGGGGCTTCACCCCCGACTATTTCGTCAAGAGCGCCGCCATCTTCGAGACCTTCCTGGAGCAGTACAGCCAGGAGCTCAAGAAGGAGTTCTATATCCCCTACGCCATCGACTGCATGATCAAGGACGGCAGCGCCCAGTGCGACGTCCTCTCCACGCCTTCCCGCTGGTTCGGCGTGACCTACAAGGAGGACCGTCCGGCCGTGGTCGAGAAATTCGCGCAGCTCGCCCGCGAGGGCGTCTACCCTTCACCCCTTTACCGATAGGCACATGGCAAAAGGCATCAAACCCAGGAACTACAGCTTCCTGAACAAGTTCACCTACTACAAGCCGGACGTCGGCGGGATGTTCACCCTGCTCGGCATGCTGCTGCTCAGCGTCCTGGCCTGCACGCTGCTGATCCCCGTCTTTGTCCTCATGTTCGGCATGGAGGACGGTCTTCTGTACGGCGAGTTCGTCACCTACCCGCTGATGTTCGTCATCCCGATGATCTATTCGAGCGTCCGGAGCCGCAACAACAGTTTCACATTCGAAGGCCTGAAGCTGGACAGCAACCATTTCAGCCCGCTGGGCGGCGCGCTCTGCGTCCTGATGGTGATGGTCGCGACCATCGCCGCCGCCTTCTGCGGCGACGCGATCGGGACGCTCCTGCCCCAGATGCCCGAAGAGGTTGCGGACAGGATGAAGATGCTCCTGACCGGCGACAAGGTCTGGATCAGCTTCCTGATGGCCTGCGTCTTCGCGCCGTTCTTCGAAGAGTGGCTCTGCCGCGGCATGGTGCTGCGCGGTCTGCTCGCCAACAGGATCAGGCCCGTCTGGGCCATCATCATCTCGGCGGTGTTCTTCGCCGCCATCCACCTCAACATCTGGCAGGCCGTACCGGCCTTCCTGCTCGGGTGCCTGTTCGGCTATGTCTACTACAGGACCGGATCGCTGAAGCTCACGATGCTGATGCACTTCACCAACAACGCCATGGCGCTGGTGCTGGGCAATGTCGAAGGATTTGAGGAATACGAATCCTGGGTGGATGTCTTCCCCGGAGGATACTACTGGATCATCTTTGCCGCCAGCGTCCTGCTGCTGGTGCTGACGGTCCGCGCCTTCGCCCGCATCCGCCCGGAGCGGCCGGAAGGCAACATGGATCCGGTCAAGCCGTTGTTTGAAGAATAGTTTCGCGCGCAGCGGCGACGTCGTGCACCCGCAGGATGTCGCCGCCGTGCTGGATTGCCAGGCGGTGGGCACGTTCCGTGTCGCCGCCTGTAAATCTTTTATCGGCCGCCCCGATCAGGATCGGGCGGTCGAAGCCGCGCAGCCAGTCGAGCTTCTCCAGGATCTCCCAGTTCTGCTCCGCCGTCTTGGCGAAGCCCAGGCCCGGGTCGAGGACCCATTCGGCGATGCCGGCGTCCTCCGCCTTGCGGCCGAACTCCTCGAAGTATTCCACCAGCGCCGGGACGACGCCCGCCGGATAATCGCACAGGGCGTCCATCGAGCGCGGGTTGCCGCGCTTGTGCATCGCGACGTAGGGCAGGCCCAGGCGGCCGACCGTCGCGAGCATCTGCGCGTCGTCCTCGCCGGCCGAGATGTCGTTGACCAGGAAGGGGCCGGCGCAGTCGTAGACGCGGCGCACGATCTCGGCGCGTGTCGTGTCGACCGACAGCAGCGCCGGGGCGTCCCAGGCGCGCACGACGGGCTCCAGGCGGCGCCATTCCTCCTCCAAGGCGACATCCGCTGCGCCGGGGCGCGTGGACACGGCGCCCAGGTCGATGATCTCCGCTCCCGCTGCGCACAGGGAGCGGATGCGCTCCTGCGCTTCTTCTGCACGTACCCGGCTCGGAGCGAAGAAGGAATCCGGCGTCAGGTTGACGATGGCCATGATCTGAATCATAACACAAAATTAGCTTTTTTTTCGCTATATTTGTCCACATATGCTTATCGTGATCGAAGGCCTGGACGGCGCCGGCAAGTCCACCCAGGTCCGTATGTTCAGAGAATACCTCGCCGGAGTCTGCCCCACGCTCGAATACATCCATTTCCCGCGCTATGACGCGCCCGTCTACGGCGGGCTGATCGGGAAGTTCCTGCGCGGCGGCTTCGGCTCCATCGAGAGCGTGC
>LUZH01000089.1 GCA_001602885.1 Bacteroidales bacterium Bact_16
CGGCCGGAATACTGGTAGGAAAGGATGAAGCTGCGGCCCGGGACGTCGCTCCAGAGGTGCTGGTAGTCGACGCCGGCGGTGATGGAGTTGGAGCTCATCTTGGTGTAGGTGGTGCCGTCGTAGGAGAAGCCGTCACCGTAGACGCCGCCGCGCATCGTGGTGGAGGCGAAGCCGTCCATCGTGGTGCCGAAGACCATCAGGCCGCCGGTCACGGACACGAGGTTCTGCGGGTCGATCTCGTAGCTGGCGCTGAAATTGCCCATCCCCATCGGCATGGTCATCGCGGACTCGTTGTGATTGAGGGTCGTGCCGCCCAGGCCGCCGAGCATCTCGCGGGTGACGTCGGTCGTGGTGCCGGGCATGCTCATATACATGCCGTTGCCGTTGAGGCTCCAGGAGAACTTGCCTTTCTGCTGGCTCAGGAAGAGGCCGCCGCCACCGCCGCGGGTGCTGCCCATCGCGCGGAGCGAGCCGTAGAAGCCGTCCGCGACGCTCTGGCCGCCCGTGGCCTCGCGGTTGGTCACGAGGTTGAGGACACCGCCCACGCCCTCTGCGTCGTAGCGGACGCCCGGGTTGGTGATGACCTGGATGTCCTTGACGGAGCTGGCGGGCATCATCTTGAAGATCTGGGAAGGGTTGCCGGAGAACATCTGGCTCGGCTTGCCGTCCACGGTGACCTGGAAGCTGGAGGAGCCGTTGACGGTGATGTTGTCCTGGCCGTCCACGGTGACCATCGGGACCTTGCGGAGCATCTCCAGCACGGTCGTGGTCTTGGAATCCACGTCGTCCGCCACATTATAGGTCATGCGGTCCACCTCCATCTTCACGAGCGGGCGCTGCGCGGTGACCGAGGCGCTCTTCAGGGCCTGGACGTCGTCCACGATGAGGATCTCGCCGAGGCTGAAGTTCTCTTCGCCGGCGAGGGTGAAGGGAAGGCGGCGCTCCTGGCGGCCGATGCCGCTGAACAGCAGCACATAGTCGCCCGCGCCGGTCAGGCGCTGGCAGAATTTGCCGTCGGCGTCGGTCGTCGTGAAGGCGACGGGCTTCTCCATGTCCGGAGCCTTGTAGAACTGGATGACGGCGGCCGGTTCGCCCTGGCGGGTCAGGGAGTCGAGGACGGCGCCGCAGACGACGGAACTCTGGGCGTGCAGGGCCGAGGCGGCCAGCACGGCGATGATCAAAGTGGTGAGGATTCGTTTCATATCTTTTGCGTTTTGTTTCGATTTCTGCTGCAAAATTAGCCCGCCGGCGGCCCGGCCTCAACGGTTATTCGACGAACGGCCCTTCCCGTTCGACGAAACCGGCGGCCGCCGGAAGGGCCTTCGACGAATTCCCCTTCCCCTTCGACGACCGGGCCGGCGGGAATAAACAATGTCCGCAAGACGGGGAGGTCTTGCGGACATGGAGAGGATATGCGGCGGCCGGGGAGCCGCCGGAGCTGTCAGGGTCACTGGGCGGACTGGACCATTTCGCGCAGGCTGCCGGTACGATAGCCGGCCTGGATGGATTTGATGACGCCGTCGGGAGAGACCAGGACAAACGTGGGGAGCCCGGCGGTCCCGTAGGCCCGGACGCCGCCGGACGCGCCTTTCGGGTCGTTCCAGTCGGTCCAGGTGATGCCGAACTCCTCGGAAGCCTTTCTCCAGACGGACGCCCGGTCCAGATTGACGCTGACCACGACCAGTTTATCCTGCATTTCGCGGCTGAGTGCGCCGAGTTCAGGGATGGCCGCGTGGCAATTGTGGCATCCACGGTTCCAGAAGTCCAGCAGCACCCATTTCCCGCGGAAGTCGGAGATCCGGACGGTGTTTCCGTTCTTGTCCACATATGCATAATCCGGCTCGGGCGAGCCGCAACTCACGGTCTTGACGGGGTTCAGGTAGTTCTGGGTCATCATGCCGAACCAGCTGGCTTTCTGTTCGTCCGTGAGCCGCTCATAGGCACGGACGACGCCTTCGCGGTAATCCTTTTTGCCTTGGGAGGCTTCAAGAGCCAGGCCCCAGATGCAACGGAGCGCATAGGCGCCGATCTCTTCCGTCTCCAGCAGCTTCAGTTGCTGACGAGAGAGCTTGTCCTTGAGGGCATTTATGGTTTCCAGGTCCCGCTTCTTCTGCGCCTGCAAAGTATCTTCCTTCTCCTGGCTCCAGGTTGCCTGGTCCGCAGCAGTTTCGAGGAGCTGCTGGCGATGGGCCGAGACCTCCTGACGGGCCATCATGTCCGCCAGAGACAGCTTCTCCACGAAGCGCTGGCGCAGCTTCTGGTCCTTGACCGGGCTGTCGATCCGGGCGTTTTCGTAATACCGCCCGTCTCCCCGGAGGCGCACGGCGACGCCCGGCTCGAGATAAATCTCCGGTCCATACCCGACCGTTCTGAATCCATAAATGTGGTCTCTGTTAAAGCTGTGGAACATAACCGTATAGTTGTCCGCATCATCGGCCAGAGAATCCAGCCGGAAAGAGAACTGTCCGCCCCGAAGGGTGTCCATCTGAACCACTTTGCCATTGAGTCCGCTCCATTTGAGCAGCAAAACGGCAATCGAGTCCTGCGGATTGAAGCCGGTGGCTTCGCCTGAGATCAGGGCGCCCCGCTCCGGCGCCTTTTCCGCACACGCGGCCAGCAGAAGCCCGGCCGCCAGGGCAATGATAGTTTTTCGCATATTTATGTGTCTATTATTTGACTCCGCTTACCAGGCTTCTGAGGACGCCTTTCCTGTATCCGGCCCAGATGTTGTCGACGGTTCCCTCGGGCGAGACGAGCACGAACGTGGGGAGCCCGGCGGTCCCGTAGGCCCGGACGCCGCCGGACGCGCCTTTCGGGTCGTTCCAGTCGGTCCAGGTGATTCCGTGCTCTTTGGAGACCTTTTTCCAGACGGACTCCCGGTCCAGATTGATGCTGACCACGACCAGTTTATCCTGCATTTCGCGGCTGAGCGCCGCCAGTTCCGGGATCGCCATGATGCAAGGTCCGCAGCCGCTGCCCCAGAAGTCCAGCAGCACCCATTTCCCGCGGAAGTCGGAGATCCGGACGGTGTTTCCGTTCTTGTCCACATATGCATAATCCGGCGCGGGCGAACCATAGGTCACGGTTTGGACCGGATTCAGATAGTTCAAGGTTTCCATCCCGTCCGTGCTGGCTTTCTGCTCGTCCGTGAGCCGTTCATAGGCGCGGATGACGCCTTCGCGGTATTCTTTCTTCCCGTTGGCGACATCACGTGCCAACGCATAAAGCCTCCGAAGTGCATAGGCTCCGATCTCTTCTGTCTCCAGCAACTTCAGTTCCTGTTGCGAAATCCTTTTTGAAATGGCGCGGGCTTCTTCGAGTTCTTGTTTCTCCTTGGCTTTCAGGGAATCCACCTCCGCCTGGGTCCAGTCCGTACGGCTCTCCACTTCCCTGATGAACTGATCATGCTGGAACTGATTATCTTGAATGGCTTTCCAATCCGCCAGGGATATCTTCTTCATGAAGCGTTGGCGCAGCTTCTGATCCTTGACAGGACTGTCGATCCGGGCATTTCTGTAATACCGCCCTTCGCCCTGAGTGCGCACGACCGCACCCGGCGCGAGATAGAGCTCCGGGCCATACCCCAGAATTTCGCCGAAGCGCCCCCCTTCTATGCGGCGAAAATGGAGAGAATAGTAATCAATATCATCATCCAGAGAGTCCAGCCGGAAAGAGAAATGTCCGTCCTGCAAAGTATCCTTCTGGAAAGATCTCCCGAAAGAGCCTTTGAAACGGAACAAGAGAGCGAGGACCGAGTCCTGCGGATTGAAGCCGGAGGCTTCGCCAAGAATCAGGGCGCCCCGCTCCGGCGCCTTTTCCGCACACGCGGCCAACAGAAGCCCGGCCGCCAGGGCAATGAAGGTTTTTCGCATCATCAGTAGTTTATTGATTATGGGTTAAATAGCGCCTTTTCCCCTTGCAAGAACCGTACCCGCCAACGCCCCTCTTCCCCCACCATTCGCCGCACGACGAAGGGCTTCGCCCTCGCCGCCAATCCGGGAGCGGAGAAGGCCTCCAGCGCTCCCAGCGAACAGTATTTGCGTGTTCCGGGAGCAGAATGGGCCTGTTTTGCTCCCGGGCCTGCATACCACAAATAGGGACAATCCCTCTGGGAATAGTAAAAAAGATACAAAAGTCCGCCTTTTTTGGCATTTTTGTATGTTTTACCGCCGCGCGCCGCACGTATAATATTCCTAATTTCAGCCACTTAACCGTTTTATAAAAAACAAACGATTAAACCCGAAAGTAATCGGCTAATCAGGCTTAGCTTTGCTTCCATGAATACACAGCAAAACAAGCCCCCTCGCGCGCTGTCTTTCCACGAAGCGGAGAGCCGGTGCGAACTCGTTTTCCAAAGGAACGGTCCATACTTTCACCTGTGCACCCCTGGTGAGCAGACAGAGATTCTTTTTGAAGATGAGGAAGATTTTCGCTTCGCAATGAACCTAGTGGCCTTCTGTACCTGGCAATCGCCAGGAGTAACCATTCTGACGTTTGAGATCATGGGCAATCACCTGCACTTAGTCATGTCCGGAAAGAGAGAACGCCTGCTGGCGTGGTTTGATTTGTTCAAACGAAGGTTGCGGCGATACTTCATGGACAAGGGAATCGTCAAGGACTTGTCCTGTTTCGAAGCGTCGCTCTTCCCTATCGACAATCTGGAGGCCCTGCGGAACACACTGGCTTATGTGAACCGTAACGGATATCTGGTGGATGCGCGCTACACGCCTTTTTCATATCCGTGGGGAGCGAACCGCTTCTTTTTCCACCCGGACATTTCCCATCTACAGGCTACCCGGTACAAGGATTTGACGTTCCGGGAAAAGCGACACCTGTTCCGGAGCCATGACATTGACTATCCGGACAACCATCTGATTATGGACGGTTATATCCTGCCGACATCATTTTGTGATCTGGTCCTCGCGGAGAGCATGTTTCATAGCGCAAGAAACTATTTCTTTCTCTTGTCCCGCAACGTGGAGGCATATCGCAGCATCGCCAAGCAGTTAGGAGATCTTGTATTCTATACGGATGATGAACTGTTCCTTGCAGTACGTCAGTTATGTAAAGACACTTACGGCATATCCCGTCCGTCCGCCCTTCCTAAAGAAGCAAAATGGAATATTGCCAGAAAGATGCATTTCGACTACCAGGCGAGGAACAAACAAATTCAGAGAATTTTGCGACTTGAAGAGCGCGAGATTACCGCGCTCTTTGGGAAATAGGATTCCGGGAGCAAAAACCCCCTCATTTGCTCCCGGAATACGGATATTCTGTCCTCCGGGAGCGGAAAAGGCCTCTAGCGCTCCCGGAACACGCGGGGTCGGCGGGGGATTTGCGTGTAGGAGCAGGAGGAGGCGGGGCCCGGAGGAGGCACGGCCGGGGAAGGCGGGGTTTGGGGAGGGGGAAGGGCGGTTTTGGGGGCGGGAGCGGCGCGTGGCTTTGCATTTACGCGGGGAAATGTGTACTTTTGTGGATTATACACGCATATACGCGCGCGATTGAGCGGAATGGACGAAAAGGCAGCCAAAATCAGGATCGACGAACTCCGGGAGACCCTCCGGGAGAACAGCNNNCCGACGATGTCGGACTATGACTTCGACCAGCTGATGCACGAGCTGGAGCGGCTGGAGGCCGAATTCCCCCAGTTCGACGCGCCCGACTCCCCCACCCACCGCGTCGGCTCCGACCTCGACGCCCCGGTGGGCGCCAACGCCGAGAGCGGCGCGCGCCAGGGCTTCGTCCAGCGCGCCCACCGCTACCCGATGCTCTCGCTGGGCAACACCTACTCCATCGGCGAGATCGAAGAATTCGCCGCCCGCGCCGACAAGGCC
>LUZH01000090.1 GCA_001602885.1 Bacteroidales bacterium Bact_16
ACCCCTACCGGACAGATCCGCATCGTGGTCAACACCGACAGAAAGTAGAAGCTATGGAATACCTGGCTAAAACAATGGAAAACATTGCTTAACCGGTAAACTGTCAAAACTTCCTCGCCGCCCCCGTTTCAAATCCAGACCCGTGATTTGAAATTGAGGGCGGCATTTTTGATGCCGCCCTCTTCGTTTTTGAACCTGCAATCCTATTCCGCGATCCGGATGCTGACCGAGCGGAGCTGCTGCCAGCCGGAGGCGTCCGTGACACGGATCATGAAATGGTATTCCCCGGGGTCGATGTCCGACGGGATGGGGATGCTGATCTCCGATTCGTAATAGTCCAGGTTAGCCGGAATCGGATAATCCTTGTTGTAGATCCAGGGGTGGACCGGCTCTTTCACGGGATCCTGCTTGCATTCGCCGGCTTCCGTGCTGTGTGTATGATGGTCAAAGTTGTTGTGTATTTCCAGGTTGAAGGAGCCGAGCTCCACGTTGTCGCCGAAGGCGTAGGCGAAGGGCAGCGTGCCGCCGCGCTGGAACACCTGGCAGTTGCGGGGCGACGCGTAGTCGCCGATGGGGATGATCTCGGGCGGGACTTTGTCCTGCTCCTTGGAAGAGCTGCCGCACGCGCAGAGCGCGCACAGCAGCATCAGGGTGATGGGGGTCTTAATCTTCATGTTCATGTTCGTGATCATGGTCGTGGTCCGCGTCGAATTCGACCACCTCGACGTGCGTCTCCGCCACGGTCGTCTGGCCCTTCTGGTCGGTGACCGTGAAGTGCAGGTGGTATTCGCCGAGCGGAGCGTCGGCGGGGATGTCGATGTGCTCGTGGAATTCGACGTTCTTCACGCCGACGTATTTGCCTTCAGTATAGGATTTCTCGATCTCGAAGCTGCCGTTTTCCTGGTGGATCTCGACGTCGATCCGCTTGATCAGGCCCTCCGCGAGGATGTCCGCCTCCAGGTGCATGTCGTCGCCGCGCATGGCGGTCTTGCTGTTGTCGTGGCCCACTTCCGTGAGCGTGACGGTGGGTTTGGCGGGGTTCTCCTCCTTGTTGCAGGAGGTGGCGGAGAGGAGGAGGGCAGCGGCGGCTGCGAAGATAGAGAGGATGGATGTTGCTTTCATGTTTTTCATTTTGCTAAAATTCGAGTCCCAGCATCAGGGATGCGTTCAGCCCCGGTTCGGGGACTCCGATGAGCCGGTAATAGCTCGTGTGGTCATAATAGCGCCGGTTGAGCAGGTTCTCGACCTGCAGGCCGGCTTTCAGAAGAGTCTTCCCGAGCGGGAATTCTTTCCCCGCCGAGAGGTTGAGCGTATACCAACCGTCGGTTGGCTTTTCGGGAGGCACGATCTCGTCCTGCCGGCCTGCGATGCGCACGCCGAGCGAGACGAAACCGTCGTCCAGGAAAGAATATTNNNCTTCGCGCCGGACAGCTGGCGCTGCCAGAGGTATTCGCCCTTGGCTTCCAGCTCCAGCCAGCGGCAGACCTGCCAGGTCGCCTGCGCCTCGAAGCCGGTCCGGACCACTTCCGCCTGCGTGTAGGTGTACATCTGCAGGCCTTCGTAGTAGTTGGAACCCGGATTGAGGTAGATGTAGTTGGGGAACCAGTTGAAATACGGGTCCAGCCGCAGGGAGAGGCGCTCGCCCAGCCAGTTGATGCCGGCGTCGACCTGGTAGGACTGCTCCGGCGCCAGGTCGGGCGCGCCCTTCTCGTAGCGGAAGATGTGGTAGTTGACCCCGTCCGCGCCCAGCTCCTTGGGGATGGGGACGCGGAAGCTCTTGCCCGCGTTGATCTTGAGCACCCAGCGGCCCGGGCTCCAGGCGGCGCCAGCCGACCAGGTGAAGCTGTCGAAGCGGCGCCGCAGGTCGCCGGACCGCTGCTTGTAGACCGGCACGCCGGCCGCGTCGGGCGTGGTGAACCAGTCGGTGTAGCTGTGGATGTCCGTGCGGGCGTGGTCGTAGCGCACGCCGGCGTTGAAGTTCAGCGCCGGCGAGACCGTAAACCGGTCGATCAGGAACGCGCCGCCGGCGAGCGTCTCGAAGTCCGGTATGATGAATCCCCAGCCGTCGCGCCGGTTGTGCTGCCATTCGGCGTCGAGCCCGCCCTGCAGCTGGTGCCGCGGGGACAGGTCGAGCCGTGCGCCCAGCTTGCCCGTGAGCGTGTGCTTGTGGAAGACACGCTCACGGTCGTCCGCCGGGCGCGGCATATAGCCGTGCGAGACGGGCTCCGAGCGCTCCTCGCGGTGGTTGAGCTGCCAGGCCAGGTCCGCGTCCAGCGTCACACGCTCCGCGTGGAAATGCGCGTGGTCGTGGACCGTCAGGTGGCTCACGCTCTGCCAGGGCAGGTCGATGTCGCGCCGCGAGGCATCGTAGTCGATGCCCGACAGGCGCACCTCCAGCCCGTGCGCATTGGCGAAGAAGCCGCTCTTGCTCCACGCCTCCGAGACCCGGAAGTCGTTGCGAAAACGCGGTCCGACGTAGCCCAGGGTGAGGGAGGCGTCGCGTTCGCGGCCGGCCGTGTTGCGCAGCGTCCCGTCTTTCAGCGGGATGCGGTAGGAGTAGTATTCGATCTCGTCCGTGGGGACCTGGTAGTCGGCGTAGTCCGAGCCGGTGAGGTTGAGCCGCCAGTAGAAATGGCCCTGGCGGCCCTGCAGCCGCGTTGAGAGCCCGAGCGCGCGGTTGTTGCTGCGCGCAAACAGGTTCACGCGTCCCTCGAAGGGCGCGGTCGGCAGATAGTTGGTGTAGATGCCGAGCACGCCGCCGATGGCGTCGGAGCCGTACATCAGCGCCCCCGGGCCCTTGACGACCTCCACGCGGTCCACCGCGAACTGGTCGATCTCCAGCCCGTGGTCGTCGCCCCATTGCTGCCCTTCGTGCTTGATGCGGTCCACCGCCACGACGATCCGGTTGAAGCCCAGGCCGCGGATGGCGGGCTTGGACTGCCCGGAGCCGATGGCTCGGGCCTGCACGCCGGGAATGGAGCTCAGGCTCTGCATGAGCGTCCCGGAGAAATTGTTCTCGATATAGTTCCGGCCGATGTCGATGCTGTTCAGGGACATGTGCATCAGTTCCCGGCGCTGCGATTCTCCGTACACGGAGGCGGCGTTCAGAACTTCGGTGGTGTCCTGTACCTGAAGCAACATGACGGCAGCCAGGATGGTTGCAATCATATTCTTTCCTGTTGGTATTGTTGATTCGGACGTCCCTGCGCGCCGGAAGGGCGCGGGACGGTGGAATTAGAAGGACAATACCGGGACGGGAGGAGCGCGGGAGCGGTTGTGCCGCGGGCCCGCGGCGGGGACGGCCTGCCGCAGGACGCCGTAGAAGGCGTTCAGCCGGCTGGCGGGCGGCAGGAGGGTCGCGATGAGCGCGACGATGAAAGAGAGCCCGAGGAAATGGCAGAGCACGCAATCGTCGATGCCCTGGACGGCAGAAATGAGATGTCCGGAATGGTGGTGGCAATCAACGCATTCGATGGATGCTTCCTCGGAAACGTGATGGTGTCTGTGCAGCGAAGACGCAAATACCGCCGGCACGAAAACAGCCAGCAGCAATAGGGAAATGATGCGTCTCTTCAGTTCCATCGGGCTGCAAAGATAGACAATTCCCGGGAATTCTGTCTCCTCTTTTCAGGGGATTGTATTGTCGGGTTTGGAAGAATAGTTATATTTGTGTGAAATTTCCAACAAGTAAGAAATATGCAAGAGCAAGAAGGCAAGTACATCTTCGGTGTCGTGAAGGTGGGCGACAAGGGTCAGATCGTGATCCCGCGCGATGCGCGCAATACGTATGGTATCAAACCGGGCGACGCCCTGCTGCTGCTCGGCGACCAGCGGGGCATGGCGCTGGTCAAGACGGAGATTTTCCAGAGCGCCGTGGACCAGGTGATGGAGGGCCTGTCGAAATGAGAAAGCATTGGATCGACAACCTGC
>LUZH01000091.1 GCA_001602885.1 Bacteroidales bacterium Bact_16
GCGCACATCGCGCGGGCCGCGCTCGAGGCCATCGCCTTCCAGACGATGGACATCGTGGGCGCAATGGAGCGCGATGCGCGGATGCAGCTCAAGGAGCTGAAGGTGGACGGCGGCGCCTCGCGCAACAACCTCCTGATGCAGTTCCAGGCCGACATCCTCAACACGCCCGTGATCCGTCCACGCGTGACGGAGACCACGGCGATGGGCGCCTGTTACCTGGCGGGCCTCGCCGTCGGGTTCTGGGATTCGCTCGAGGACATCGCGCACCACTGGCAGGCGGAGCGCGTCTTCGAGCCGTCGCCCGATACGGACATCACGGCCCTCCGCGCCGGATGGGACGACGCGGTGGCGCGCACGCTTTCGCGCAAATAATTAATCTTCAATGGCTTGTGCCAAGATTGATACGGGGTGCTCGACGGAGTACCCCGTACTCATTTCGATCTGCCACTTGCAGGTTTCGCAGTCGCAGGCCACCACCTCGGGATCCACGGCGCGGATCTGCTCGAAGAGCTTCTCGCCGATGGCCTGGGAGGCTTCGTAGTTCTCTTTCTTGAACCCGTACGTGCCGGCGATGCCGCAGCACGCCGAGTCCAGGAGCGTGAGCTCCACGCCCGGGATGCGGCGCAGCAGGCGCTCCGAGAACACGCCCCATCCCAGTTTCTCCATGTGGCAGGGGGTGTGGTAGGCGACGCGCTTGTGGAAGCCGGGCTTGAAGCGCAGCTGCGCGCCCGCTTCCAGGCGCTCGTAGATGTAGCGCGAAGCGATGAGGATGGACGCCCGCACGCCCGTGTTGTCCACGCGCAGCAGGGCGGGGTATTCGTCGCGCAGCGTCAGCGAGCAGGTCGACGAAGTGGTCAGCACCTTGAGCCCGCGGCCGTGGACGGCCTCTTCGAGTGCGGCGACGTTGTGGACGGCGTTCTTGCGCGCCAGGTCCGACATGCCGTTGGTGATGTAGGCGATGCCGCAGCATTTCTCGCCGTCGAGCAGCTGTACGCCCACGCCCAGCGCGTTGAGGACCTTGACCAGGTCCTTGCCCAGCTGGGGATAGTTATAATTGACGTAGCACCCGTGGAAATAGGCCACCTGCTCCTTGTACGCCGCCTGCGCGTGCGCCTGGCGCTTCAGCCAGCTCTCGAAGCTCCGCCCGCTGTACTTCGGGAACACGCGGCGGTGGTCGATCTGCAGGGCGGCCTCCATCGCGGCGCGCGTGACGCGCAGGTCGGTCAGGCCGTTGACCACCCGCGCGACGGGGCGGGCGAGCGTGCCCATCAGGTCGGTGGACGCGAGCATGCGGTCGCGCAGCGTGGGCCTGTCCTGCCCGTACTTGATGCGCGCGGCCTGGATGAGGCCGGCCACGTCCACGCCGGACGGGCAGGCCACCTCGCAGCGCTTGCAGTTGAGGCAGTACTTGAGGGCGTAGTTGAAGAAATAGGGGTCTTTGAGCCGGAGGCGCTCCCCGTCGGGGCCGGCCTGCTTGGGGCCGGGGTAGAGGGGGTTGACCTGCAGCACGGGGCAGTACACCGAACAGACGGTGCATTTCATGCACTCGTCGAAGTTGTACCTGCTGACGGTATAGGCTTGGAATTTCATAGGTCTAGGGGAGAAAGGATCTGGTCGAC
>LUZH01000092.1 GCA_001602885.1 Bacteroidales bacterium Bact_16
TGTAGGCGCGCCACATCCGCTCGCGCAGGTCGGCGCGGGCGCTGTATTGCAGGAAGGGGACATAGCTGGGGTGCGTGAGGTCGAACACCCAGCCCGGCCTGCCCTTTTCCTTCGCGGTCTGGGCGCCCAGGTCGCGGACGTATTGCGGGAGGCCCTCCAGGTCCTTCTCGTCCGTGAGGTTGAGGGTGAAGGCGTTGGTGGCGTCCAGCACGTTCTTGCCATATTTGAGCTCCAACAGGGAGAGTTCCTCTTCCAGCCGGGCGTAAGTCTTCTTGTCTTCGGGCCCGAGCAGCGCGCCGCTGCGCACGAAGCCCTTGTAGCTCTCCTCCAGGAGCTTGCGCTGGTCGGGCGCCAGGTCCAGCGCGTCGCGTCCGTCGTAGACGGCCTTGACGCGCGCGAAGAGCGCCTCGTTGAGCGATACGTACATGTCGAAGTCGGTCAGCAGGGGAGAGACCTCCTCGGCGATCTCCTGCATCCGGTCGTCGCTCTCGGCTTCGAGCAGGTTGAAGAAGATGCCGCTGACGCGGTCCAGGGCGGCGCCCGAGAATTCGAGGGCCTCGACGGTGTTGGCGAAGGAAGGCGCCTCCGGGCTGGCGGCGATGGCGTCCACCTCGGCCTTGCCGGCCTCGATGGCCGCCCGGAAGGCCGGCAGATAGTGTTCCTGGCGGATCAGGTCGAAGCGCGGCGCCCCGAAGGGAAGGGAGGAAGAAACCAGTAACGGATTGTCCATACTGCAAAAATAGCCATAAATGGGGATTTTTATTTCATCGGGAGGTATCTAATTTTGCATCCGGATAAAAGTTAGTGTGTTTTTAGAGCGCGGCTTCGGGGCCCGGCCGGACAGGACGGCGGATCACCCCGGGGCCGTGACTTCTTTTATCCCGGTGATTCCTTTGCTTTTACCTTTTTATTGCCTAAATTTGCGCCGCCTTTCAGGCATGACAAGTAGTTAGTATCAATTATATGTCCAACAGCACTTTTTCTGTCAAGTATTGTGTGCTTCTGCCCATCGTGCTGATCATCACAATCCTTCTCTGGGCCCTTCCGGTCTCCACTTTCGGGATCGAAGGCCTTACCGTTGTCCAACAGCGGGTCATCGCTTTGTTCGTCTTCGCCGCCCTGATGTGGATCTGCGAGATCATCCCGAACTGGACCACCTCCCTGCTGGTGATCCTCATCGCCCTGTTGACCGTTTCCAACAAGGGCATCGGGTTCCTGTGTGATCCGCAGTACGGCACGCTCGTCCCTTACGGCCGGATCATGTCCTCGATGGCCGATCCTGTGGTGATGCTCTTCCTCGGCGGCTTCGTGCTCGCCATCATGGCCGAGAAATACGGCCTGGACGTCACCATCGCCCGCGCGCTGCTCAAGGTCTTCGGCACCAAGCCGGAGATCGTCCTCCTGGGCTTCCTGGCGATGATCGCCATCTTCTCGATGTTCATGTCCAACACCGCCACCGCCGCCATGATGCTGGCCCTCCTGACCCCGGTGCTCTCCAAGCTCCCCGCGGATGACAAGGGCAAGATCGGCCTGGCGCTGTCCATCCCCGTCGCCGCCAACCTCGGCGGCATCGGCACGCCGATCGGCACCCCGCCGAACGCGACCGCCAAGGGCGCCCTCGAGCAGGCCGGCCTCGACATCGCATTCCCGGACTGGTGTCTCCATATGATTCCCTACGTGCTGATCATGATCCTCATCGCGTGGTTCCTCCTGCGTCTCTTCTTCCCGTTCAAGACCAAGAAGCTGGTGCTCGAGATCCCGGAGAACACCCGCAAGAAGGACTGGAAGCTCTATGTCGTCTGGATCACCTTCATCGGCACGATCCTCCTGTGGGCGACTGAGAGCCTCACCAAGATCAACTCCAACATCGTGGCCTGGGTCCCGCTCGGTGTCTTCACGGCCACCGGCCTCTTCGGCAAGGAGGAGATCAAGGAGATCAACTGGAACGTCCTCTGGCTCGTTGCCGGTGGCTTCTGCCTCGGTTACCTCATGCAGGACACGGGTCTGGCCAAGGTGCTCATCGACGCCATCCCGTTCGGCTCCATGTCCGTCGTGCTGGTGATGATCGTGGCCGGTCTGGTCTGCTACTTCCTGTCCAACTTCATCTCCAACTCCGCCACGGCGGCCCTGCTGATCCCGATCCTGATGGTGATCGCTTCCGGCATGGCCGATCCCGAGGCTGCCAACAACGCCCAGTTCCTGGCCATCGGCGGCACCCGCGCCATGACCGTGTTCGTGGCCCTGTGCGCCTCCATCGCCATGCTGTTCCCGATCTCCACCCCGCCGAACGCCATCGCGTCCGCCACGGGCATGGTCTCGACCAAGGATATGACCAAGGTGGGCATCGTGATCGGTGTCATCGGCTTCGTGCTCGGTTATTTCTGGCTGACGAAGCTGTTCCCGTTCGCTTAATTCCAAGACTTTTCTCTGGTGGTCCCCCGACCGGGACCACCAGTTTTTGATTTATCGATATGAGCAAGAAATTCATCCTGGCTGCCGCCCTGCTGGCCGCGTCGCTGAACGCCGGCGCGCAGGACACCCAGTTCAAGTGGTACGGATTCATCCGCAACTACGCCGTCGCCGATTCGCGTGAGAGCGTCTACGGCACGGAAGACTTTTTCTATTACCTGCCGAAAGACCGCAACGTGGTCGACGGGCAGGACCTCAATTCCGAGCGCACCTTCGCCTTCGCCGCCATCACGTCCCGTCTGGGACTTGACGTGACGGGCTACCAGGTCGAGGGCTGGAAGGTCGGCGCCAAGCTGGAGGCCGACTTCTACGCCGGCGTGTCCGGCGTGACCGGCACCGCCCTGTTCCGCCTCCGTCAGGCTTTCCTGACGATGAACAAGAACGCCTTCACGCTGAAGGTCGGCCAGGCCTGGCACCCGATGGCCGCCGACATGCCGCACGTCTTTGCCCTCAACACGGGCGCCCCGTTCGGCCCGTTCAGCCGCACCCCGCAGGCCACGATGGACCTGAAGCTCGCCGAAGAGCTGACCCTGACCGCTTCCGCCCTCTGGCAGATGCAGTACACCTCCGCAGGCCCCAACGGCGCCTCGGCCGACTACATCAAGTACGCCGGCACGCCGGAGGTCTACGTCGGCCTCGGCTACAAGGCCAACGGCTTCGCCGCCAAGGCCGGCGTGGACGTCCTGTCCATCAAGCCGCGCCACAACGACGGCGTCCGCAAGGTCTCCGACCGCATCACGACCGTGAGCCCGTTCCTGTACGCCGAGTACAGCAAGGGCCTGTTCGCCGTCAAGGCCAAGACCATCTTCGCCCAGGCCGGCGAGCACATGAACCTCAACGGCGGCTACGGCGTCACTTCCGTGACGGCCGACGGCAGCTATGAGTATGCCCCTACGCGCAACTCCTCTTCCTGGGTGTCCTTCAGCTACGGCAAGAAGGCGCAGTTCGTCCTCTTCGGCGGCTACGTGCGCAACTTCGGCACCGCCAAGGAGCT
>LUZH01000093.1 GCA_001602885.1 Bacteroidales bacterium Bact_16
GCAAGGTCAAGAAGATCCTCCCTGCGCTGAATGCCGCCTTCGTGGATATCGGCGACAGCAAAGAGGCGTTCATCCACTACCTCGACCTGGGCTTGTATTTCAACGCTTTCGACACGTTCGTGCGCGAAAGCAATCCCAACAAGGAGTTGGGCAAGCTCTATGCGGGTACGAAGATCGGCCCCGCCCTCGCGAAGGAGGGGCGGATCGAGGATCACCTCAAGCCCGGGCAGATGATCATCTGCCAGATCACCAAGGAGCCGATATCGACCAAGGGATCCCGGTTGACTGCGGAGATTTCATTGGCAGGGCGCAACATCGTACTGCTCCCCTTCGCCGAGAAGGTGAGCGTCTCCCAGAAGATCTCCTCCAAGGAGGAGAAAAAGAGGCTCGAGACCCTCGTCCGGAACATCCTTCCCAAGAACTACGGCGCCATCATCCGGACCGCCGCGGAAGGCAAGACGGCCGCCGTCCTGGTGGCCGAGCTGCGGCTTCTCATCGAGAAGTGGGAAGGTTCCTGGAAGAAGATTGCAGCATCCAAGGGGGTGAAACTCCTCTTCACCGAGTACTCCAAGACCACCACCGTACTGCGTGATCTGCTCAACGACTCGTTCACCAACATCCACGTCAACGACAGGAAGGTGTACGAAGAGACGCGCAAGTACATTTCGCTGATCTCTCCCGAACAGGAGAAGATCGTCAAGCTCTACGAAGGCAAGGAACCCATCTTCGACCATTTCGAAGTGACGCGCCAGATCAAGAGCTCCTTCGGCAAGGTGGTACCGATGAAGCAGGGTGCATATCTGGTCATCGAGACCACAGAGGCATTGGGCGTCATCGACGTCAACAGCGGCATCCGGGCCAAGACCACCGACCAGGAGGAGAACACCTTCGAGGTCAACAAGCTCGCTGCCGAGGAAATCGCCCGCCAGCTGCGTCTGCGCGATATGGGCGGCATCGTCATCGTCGACTTCATCGACATGGCCAAGCCGGAGCATCGCAACGACCTGTACAAGTACATGCGGGACCTGATGGCGACCGACCGTGCCAAGCACAATGTCCTGCCTCTGACCAAGTTCGGCCTGATGCAGCTCACGCGTCAGCGGATCCGTCCGGTGACCGAGATCAACACGACCGAGAAATGTCCTCTTTGCCACGGCACCGGCAGGATCACCTCCACCGTGGTGGCCGACGAGGAGATCGAGCGCAAGATCGCCGACCTCGTCGAGAAGGGACACAAGACTATGACCGTCCGGGTCAGCCCCATCCTCGGGGCCTACCTGACGCGCGGATGGAACTCGTTCCTCCGCAAGTGGAGACGCAAGTACAAATGCAAACTGGACGTGGCCGAAATGTCCGACCACACCATCCTGCAGTATGAAATCGTGAATGAGAAAGGAGAGGCCCTCGACTAGAGGACCTCTCTTTTTTTGCGGCCTTCGGTGCGCATTTCGCGCCAAATTGCTTATATTCGCAGTAGCGGAAGGCTTTAAAACGAATTCACGATGAGTATTTGGATCATAATAATCCCCGTGATGCTGGCTTCGTTCATCATCCAGCGGGTTCTGGACAGCAGGTTCGAGAAATACAGCGAAGTCCCCTCGCCGCACGGCCTGACCGGTGCGGACGTCGCGCGCCTGATGCTCGCGCAGAACGGCATCGACGACGTCAAGGTGCAGTCCGTCGCCGGCAGGCT
This sequence comes from Bacteroidales bacterium Bact_16, assembly GCA_001602885.1. The sequence continues at coordinate 1,694 of LUZH01000093.1, forward strand.
GACGGACCATTATAATCCCACGGACAAGACCATCAACCTCAGCGAAGGCGTCTTTGGCAGCGCCTCCGTCGCGGCCTGCGCCATCGCGGCGCACGAGACGGGCCACGCGCTGCAGCACGCGCAGGGCTACGCCCCGCTGCGCCTGCGCTCCGCGCTCGTCCCCGTGGTGACCTTCGCCAACAACACGGTCCAGTGGGTCCTGCTCGCCGGCGTGCTCCTGATCAACGTCTTCCCGTCCCTGCTCTGGATCGGGATCATCCTCTTCGCGATGACGACCTTCTTCAGTTTCGTCACGCTCCCGGTGGAGATCAACGCCAGCCAGCGGGCCGTCCAGTGGATGGAGGGCGCGGGCGTCGTGGACGCCGGCACGCGCCCGATGGCCGTGGACGCCCTCAAGTGGGCCGCCTACACCTATGTGATCGCGGCCATCGGCTCGCTCGCGACGCTTTTCTATTATATCTCCCTGGCCAACCGCCGCTAGCCGATGGACAGCGTCAGACTGGACAAATATCTGTGGGCCATCCGGGTGTTCAAGACCCGGAGCGACGCCACCGACGCCTGCAACGGCAACAAAGTCAAGATCGGCGGCGTCAACGCCAAGCCGTCCAAGCCCGTCAAGCCCGGCGACGTCCTGGAGGTCCGCAAGGGCTCCGCGCTCTTCTCCTACCGCGTCCTGAAGCTCACGGAGAGCCGGATGGGCGCGCAGCTCGTCCCGGACTTCGTGGACGACCTCACGCCGGAGAGCGAGCGCCTCAAGCTTTTCGCGCCGCGCGAGACGATCACGATGCAGCGCGACAGGGGGGCGGGACGCCCCACCAAGCGCGACCGTCGCCAGCTCGAGGAGCTGATGGACGCGATGGATTTCGAATAATCACCCCTAATCAAACAGAAAGAATATGTGTGGAATCGTAGGATACGTAGGGGGCCGCCAGGCCTATCCGATCCTGATCAAAGGGCTCACCCGGCTTGAGTACCGGGGCTACGACAGCGCCGGAGTGGCGCTGATCGGCGATGGCGGCGATCTCGCCATCTACAAGACCAAAGGAAAGGTGAAGGACCTGGAGCAGGCCGCAGCCGGCAAGGATGTGTCCGGCAGCATCGGCATCGCCCACACCCGCTGGGCCACGCACGGCGAGCCGAGCGACGTCAATTCGCACCCCCATTGCTCCGAGAACCACAACCTCGCGCTGATCCACAACGGCATCATCGAGAACTACCGGGCCCTCAAGACCGAGCTCACCCGCAAGGGCTACCATTTCCAGAGCCAGACCGACACCGAAGTCGTCATCCAGCTGATCCAGTATATGATGGATTCCACCGGGGCCAGCTTCGAAGAAGCCGTCCCGATGGCGCTCAACAACGTCGTCGGCGCCTATGCGCTCGTCATCATGGACAAGAACCAGCCCGACAAGCTCATCGCCGCCCGCAAGGGCAGCCCGCTGATCATCGGCGTGGGGGAGAACGAGTATTTCGTCGGCTCCGACGCCTCCCCGATCATCGAATACACCAACAAGGTCGTCTACCTGGGCGAGGAGCAGATCGCCTACATCCAGCGCGGGCAGGAGCTCCGCATCACGGACCTGAAGAGCGTCGAGCAGACGGCGCAGGTCCGCGAGCTGGAGATGAGCCTGAGCGAGATCGAGAAGGGCGGTTTCCCGCATTTCATGCTCAAGGAAATCTTCGAGCAGCCGCGCACCCTGCGCGCCTCGATGAAGGGCCGCCTGCATCCCGAGCTCGGCGAGGTCAAGCTCTCGGGCGTCATCGACAACCGCGAGCGCCTGCTGGGCGCCGGCCGCATCGTCATCTGCGCCTGCGGCACGTCCTGGCACGCCGGTCTGATCGGCAAATACATGATCGAAGAGCTGACGCGCAAGCCCGTCGAAGTCGAATACGCCTCCGAATTCCGCTACCGCCGGCCGGTCATTTTCCCGACCGACGTGGTCATCGCCATCTCGCAGTCCGGCGAGACGGCCGACACGCTGGCCGCCGTCAACCTCGCCCGCGAGGCCGGCGCCTTCCTGTTCGGCATCTGCAACGTGGTCGGCTCCTCCATCGCCCGCGCCACGGACACCGGCTGCTACACGCACATCGGCCCGGAGATCGGCGTCGCGTCCACCAAGGCCTTCACGGCCCAGGTCACGACCCTCTTCCTCATCGCGATGAGCCTGGCCGAGCAGCTCGGCACCGTGTCCGCGGAGCGCCGCACGCAGCTCGTCACCGAGCTCCAGCGCATCCCGGACAAGATCGCCAAGATCCTCGAACACGACGAGCAGATCGCCGCGCTGGCCAAGATCTTCACCTACACGCGCAACTTCCTCTACCTGGGCCGCGGCTACAACTACCCGGTGGCCCTGGAAGGCGCCCTCAAGCTCAAGGAGATCTCCTACATCCACGCCGAAGGCTATCCGGCCGCCGAGATGAAGCACGGCCCGATCGCCCTCATCGACGAGGAGATGCCGGTGGTCGTCATCGCCCCGCGCCGGGGCAACTACGAGAAGATCCTGAGCAACATCCAGGAGGTCAAGGCCCGTAAGGGCCGCATCATCTCCGTGGTCACCGAAGGCGACGTGGATGTCAAGGCCCTTTCCGACTGGTCTTTCGAGATCCCCGACACCGAGGAATGCTTCGAGCCCATCCTCTCGATCATCCCGCTGCAGCTCCTGGCCTACCACATCGCCATCGCGAAGGGCCGCGACGTGGACCAGCCCCGCAACCTCGCCAAGTCCGTCACCGTGGAGTAGTCCCCGCCTGACAGACGGAAAGGGTCCGGCCAGCGCAGCGCTGCCGGACCCTTTTCCGTCGGGCGGGGACGCCTAGTCGAGGTAGAGGGCGTGGCGGACCTTGTCGGCGGCGGCGTCGCCGGCGAGGCCGCGGAGGATCTCCAGGCCGAAGGAGACGGCGTGGCCGGCGGAGCGGCCTGTCACGATGCGGCCGGAGCGGACGGCGGGGGCAGGGGTGTAGCGGGCGCCCTGCGCGATGAGCGCGTCCTGGAAGCCCTCGAAGCAGGTGAAGTCGACGCCCGCCAGGACGTCCGGGCCGAGCTGGCTGAGGACGAGGCCCGGGGCGGCGCAGATGGCCGCGACCGTGCCGCCGGCGGCGTAGTGCTCCTGCATCAGCCGGACGAGCGGCGTGCAGGCGGCGAGGTGTCTGGAGCCGGGCATGCCGCCCGGGAATATCATCACGTCGTCTGCCGTGGTGCCCTCGTGCCGGGTGTCCAGCTCGGGCAGGAAAGCATCGGCCGTGACCAGGATGCCGTGGGAGGATTCGACCTGGGGATCGTCGGTCAGGGCGACCAGACGCGTGGCGACGCCACCCCGGCGGAGGACGTCGTTGGTGGCGAGGGCCTCGACATCTTCGAAGCCGTCTGCCAAAAAGATATTCACACCTTTCATATGCTGCAAAAGTAAAGAAAAAATAAAAAAGATTGCTAACTTTGACCCGTTAACGCTACCCTTAACCAATGATTATCCAGATGAAAAAAGCTGTTCTCCTCTCCTTGGCAGCTCTTCTGTTGTCGGCGAGCGCAGGCGCACAGGTGTTCAACCACCTCTCCGTCGGCGCAGGCGTCGGCACGGACGGCCTCAGCCTTGAGGTCGCTGCCCCGCTCGGCAAGCATGTCGACGTTCGCGCAGGTTATGGCACCGCTGTCGGTCTCATTGGCTACACGGTGAAAGACTTGTCTGTTCCAGAGCATCCCGGCGCTGCGCACAGCAGCGACGTCCCCGTCCCCCTGCGGATCACGCTGGGGATGAGCGACGCCCGCCTGCTCTTCAACCTCTATCCTTCCGCTGATAAAGGCTTCCACTTCACGGTGGGCGCCCTCCTGGGCTCTCCTGCCTTCATCCGCGGCACTCTCTCCAGCCTGCCCGCTGACTACAACACCGTCGGTTTCGATGTCGACGGCTATCTGGTCAAGGCCAAGGACGGCGTGCTCGCCACCGAGCTCCGCGCGCCCGGCCTGGGCGGCAGCGGCTTCGCCGTCAAGCCCTACGTCGGCATCGGCTTCGGCCGTGCCGTCCCCACTTCTTCCCGCGTGTCGTTCAGCTTCGACCTGGGCGCCGCCTACCAGGGCCAGCCCGGCCTCTGGGCCGAAGGCGAAGGCATCACCGGCCGCGTCAAGAAGGTCCAGCTGACCGGGGAGCAGATCGAGGATCTTGACGAGGTCATCGACGAGGTCGGCAAATATGCCGCCTTCTGGCCGACTCTTTCGTTCCGACTCTATGTTAAACTTTTTTAGATATGAAGAAAACAAATCTATTCGCAGCCGCACTGGTGGCCCTGTTGCCCCTGCTGTTTGCCTGTAACAAAAATGATGACAACGACACGCGTTTCGAAGATCCGCGTTTCATCCAATATGCCGGACAGCTGATCCCGGCCAGTTCCCTGACTGCTTCCGCCGACCAGAGCGCCATCCGTACGGACGACGTGCCGGAAAACGTGCTGCACAGCATCGAATTCACCGAGAGCGGCCTCTATGCCGTCGGCACGCTGACCCGGGGTGAGCTGAACTACCGGATGGGCGAGTACAGCGTCGCAGGCGACGTCTACACGCTCAACGGCTACGGCTCGGTCCAGTTCGACAACAGCAATGCCGGCCAGGTGGAGATTGTCGTCACGCAGGACGGCAAGCCGGCGGAGACGATGCCCGCCACGTTCTCCCGCGCCACCGGCACGGACCAGCTCTATCGCGGCTGGACCATCGACAAGACCCGCGTGACGGTCCGGGGCTGGACCACCGCCAGCGCCGACTTCAAGGGCTGCAACCTCTATGAGATCGCCCAGTTCATCCGCAACAACGGCCACGACGCCCCCGACGACATCGCCCCCGGCCTGGAGCTCCGCTCCATCTCCTTCACCGGCACGGAGAAGATGTTCTTCGCCTATTCCGACGGCACGGGCGACGCGAGCGAGTTCAAATACAACGGCAGCAGCTTCACCTACCGTTGGGATGATGATAAGATGGGATTTACGTTCCTGCCGAAGCAGGCGACCGTCGAGTATATGGACGGCAAGTGCATCCTGTCGATCAGCTCCGACATCCAGGATTCCACGACGTCGGTCTCCGTGACCTTCGTCCTCTCGCCGATGCTGTAGTCTGCTGACTGCGGCCGCCGATCCGACCCCGCCCTTCGCGGATTACTCCGCGTCGGGCGGGGTCGGGTCTGCCGTGGGGTCGATGTACGGATCCGCGTCGGCGCGCACGATGGAGGTCTCGAGCAGGAGCGTGTTGGACGTGGCCGGCACGAGCTGGAACTCCAGGCACTCGGCGGGGACGAGCATCGTCTCGCCGGCCCCCAGGGGATAGTCGAGCGACTGCCCGCCCGCGAGCGGGAGGCGCAGGGTCGCGCTGCCGCGCACGCAGCTGTACAGGAGGAACGGGCCGCCTTCGCGCGTGATCTCGATCGGCGCCTTGAGCGCGATGCGGTCCAGGCGCATCTGCGGCAGGTCCACGAGCCGCTCGGAATCCGGCGCCGAGCCGGCGGAAGGCCGGCCTGCGGCGGGGGAGAATTTCTTGTAGTTGATGAAATCCAGCGCGTCGACGAGCGTCAGGGACGTGTCGAACTCGTCGGGGTGCACCTCCTCGCCCCAGCCGCACAGGCAGAAGTCCATCGGCGAGGACTCGGCGATCTCGAGGATCTCCACGTCGCCCAGCGCCGCGTGCGGCGTGCCGGCCGGGATGTGCAGCCACTGGCCGGAGTAGGGGGCGACGGTGTTGAGGAGCTCCTCCACGCTGCCGTCCATGCACTTGGGGTAGAACTCCGCGGCGTCGGTGTCGCGGCGGAAACCCACCAGCAGGCGGGCGTCGAGCCCGGCGCGCACCACGTACCAGATCTTCTCCTTGCCCAGGAAATCATATCGCTGCGCGGCCACCTCGTCGTCGGGGTGCACGCGGAGCGGCATCCGCCCCTTGCAGCGCACCAGGCGCACGCACACGGGGAACTGCCGCCCGTAGTATTCATACACATTGTCGCCGACCACGCGGTCGAGGTAGGTGTCCATCACCTCGGACATGCTGTTGCCGGCCAGCCAGCCCTCGCGGACCAGCGAATCGCGGTAGCCCAGGTCGGCGAGCTTGAATTCCTCGCTGCCCCAGGGATAATCGTCCTGCAGGAAATTGTGTATATTTGTTGCTACGGTTAGTTTTATCAGTGTAATGGAAAAGAAGCTTCACCCCTCCACACTTTGTGTCCATGCGGGCTATAGCCCGGCCAATGGCGAACCCCGGCAGATGCCGATCATCCAGAGTACGACCTTCAAGTACACGACCAGCGACGAGATGGGCCGCCTCTTCGACCTGGAGGCCGCCGGCTATTTCTACACCCGTCTGCAGAACCCGACCAACGACCGCGTGGCCGCCCGCCTGGCGGCGCTGGAAGGCGGTGTGGCGGGCATGCTGACCTCTTCCGGCCAGGCCGCCAACTTCTTCGCCTGCTTCAACATCTGCGAGGCCGGCTGCCACATGATCACCACCTCGGCGATCTACGGCGGCACCTACAACCTCTTCGGCGTCACGTTCCCCAAGATGGGCATCGAGGTCACCTTCATCGACCAGAACGCCTCCGACGAGGAGATCGAAGCGGCTTTCCGCCCCAACACCAAGCTCCTCTTCGGCGAGACGCTCACCAACCCGGGCGTCCGCGTGCTTGACATCGAGCGCCTGGCGCGCATCGCCCACAAGCACGGCGTGCCCCTCATCGTGGACAATACTTTCCCGACGCCGGTCAACCTCCGTCCCATCGAGTTCGGCGCCGACATCGTCACCCATTCCACCACGAAATATCTCGACGGCCACGGCACCACGGTCGGCGGCGCCATCATCGACAGCGGCAACTTCGACTGGGA
>LUZH01000094.1 GCA_001602885.1 Bacteroidales bacterium Bact_16
CGACGCAAGTGCTTGTCTTTCAAAAATTTAGAAAAGTGGTACCCCGCACCCCGTTTATCTAAATTTTAAGACAAAAAAAGATAAAAGTCAATATCGAAAAAAAGTTTTTTTCAATTTTTTTTCCTCCAACTTTGCACTGCAGTCCGGTTCAACCGCCGGTCTGTTTTTTTGCTCCCCACCTATGGAATCACAAGAGAGACATATCGAAATCTGGAATAACTGTCTGCACATCATCGAGCAGATCGTCGAGCCGCAGCAGTTCAAGGTGTGGTTCCGTCCGATTCGAGCGGTCGCGTTCTCCGATTCCAAGCTGACCGTCGAGGTCCCCTCCCTTTTCTTCCAGGAATATGTAGAGTCGGCTTTCCTCGACGTGTTGATATGGTCCGCCCGGTGAGCAACCAGCCCGAGATGCGTTTCCCGGGCCAGCGCGCCGCCGCCCCGGTCAACCCGCAGGTGACCATCCCCGCCAGCCCTTCCGCACACCCCAGCCCCTTCGTCTATCCGGGCCTGCACAAGGTCCAGATCGACCCGCGGCTCAATCCCGCCTATTGCTTCGGCAACCTCATCGAGGGCGAGTGCAACAAGATGGGCGTGACGGCCGGCGAGAACATCGCCGCCGCCCCCGGCAAGACGGTCTTCAACCCGCTCTTCATCTTCGGCGGCCCGGGTCTCGGCAAGACGCACCTGGCGCAGGCCATCGGCATCGCCATCAAGGAGCGCTTCCCCGACCAGGTGGTCCTCTACGTGACGGGCAACGAATTCAAGACGACTTATATGCACGCCGTGTCCGTGCTCAACAAACTCACGGACTTCATGGCTTATTATATGAAGCTGGATGTGCTGATCGTGGACGACATCCAGGACCTCCTGGGTCCCGGTTGCCAGAACGCCTTCTTCAACATCTTCAACTACCTGCACCAGAGCGGCAAGCAGCTCATCTTCACGTCCGACCGGGCTCCGGTGGACCTGCAGAACTTCGAGGAGCGCCTGCTCTCCCGCTTCAAGTGGGGTCTCTCCGTGCAGCTGACGCATCCGGACTACAAGACCCGCCTGGAGATGCTCCGTTCCCGCGCCGAGCGCGAGGGCGTGCAGATCCCCGAGGAGGTCCTCGACTTCCTGGCCACGCGCGTCAAGACCAACTTCCGCGAGCTCGAGGGTTCGCTCATCTCCCTGATCGCCCATGCTTCCGTGGACCGCAGCCGCTCGATGCTCGAGCTGGCCACCGCCATCACGGAGAATCTCGTGGGGGAGGAGAAGACCGACCTCGACATCGACAAGGTGCAGCGTTCCGTGTGCGAATACTTCAACATCAGCCGCGAGGACCTGCTCTCCAAGTCGCGCAAGCGCCAGATCGTCCAGGCCCGCCAGATCGCCATGTTCCTGAGCCGCAACCTTATCAGCAACTGTTCGCTCGCCACGATCGGACAGGAGATCGGCGGCAAGGACCACGCCACCGTCCTGCACGCCTGCACCACGGTCTCCGACCTGATGGCGACGGACAAGGTGTTCAAGAAATATGTCACGGACATCGAGTCGATGCTCGTGCCCGCGTCGCGCTAAAAGCCCATCCCTATGCTCCAGATTGCCCCTTCCATCCTGGCGGCTGACTTTCTCCACCTGGAGAAGGATATTCAGTTGATCAACCGCTGCGGCGATGTCATCCACCTCGACGTGATGGACGGCACGCTCGTCCCCAACATCTCCTTCGGCTTCTCGGTCATCGACCAGGTTGCCAGGATCGCCACAGCCCCGATGGACGCCCACCTGATGGTGGTCCATCCGGAGCGCTGGTTCGAAAAGCTCGCCAAGGACGGCGTGCAGATGTGCTCTTTCCACTGGGAGGCGGCCGGACGCAACACGTCCCGCTACATCGAGCGCCTGCATGCGCTGGGGCTGAAGGCCGGCGTGGCCATCAACCCGGACGTCCCGGTGTCGAAGCTCTATCCCTATATCGGCAAGGCTGATTATTTCCTGATCATGTCGGTATTCGCCGGATTCGGCGGGCAGAAGTTCATCTATGAGTCGCTGGACCGCGTGGCGGCCCTCAAGGCCGAGATCGGGCGCAAGGGCGCCCAGGGCCTGATCGAGATTGACGGCGGCATCAACCAGGGCAACATCCGCACCGTCGAGGAGGCGGGTGTCGGGCTGGCCGTGGCCGGGAGCGCCGTGTTCGGCGCGGAGGATCCGGCAGCCGCTATTTCGGCTCTTCGTGGAGCCTGAACATATATTTTCCGAATTCTTCTTGCAGAGATCTCCTGCCGTCGGGCGAGGCCAGCTGGCCGAACCGGCGGCAGATTTCTTTGTGCAGCCGCTTCAGCTCGGTCTGGAGGCGGTAGCGCTTGCCGGTCAGTTCCGTCAGCGAGACGGGGTTGGGGAGCTCCGCGGGCCAGCCGGTCTCGTTGAGATTGAGGCCGATGCCCACGATGCTTTCGCGCACGGCGGCGCCTTCGAGCGTGTTCTCGATCAGGATGCCGCAGATCTTGCGGTCGCCGACCCAGATGTCGTTGGGCCACTTGATGCGGGCCTCGACGTCGTGGGCGAGGAGGTAGTCGCGGATGGCGAGGGTGGTGACCTGCGTGATCAGGATGGCGTCGGCGGCCGCCAGCGGGCAGGCTTCGCCGAAGCGGTAGAGGATGGAGAACGTGAGGTTGCGACCGGGGGTCGCGTACCACGTGTGCGTGCCCTGGCCGCGGCCCGCCGTCTGCCCTTTGGCAGCGACAATTGACAAATTGTCAAGCCCGCTGCGCTGCGCGCGGAGGGCGTAATTGGTCGAATCGGTCGATTCTAGCCACAATATGGACGGGGCGCCGGCAGTTGGTTTCATTTTTGTTAGTATATTTGTCCAACAAAATTAAACAAGATGCCTCAAAATCCCAATAATACCGACCCCCGGAAGCCCAAGATCGTCCGGATCAATCTCTCCTGGCTCTACCTGCTGCTCGTCCTCGGCGTAGGCTATTTGCTCTTCCGCCAGAGCGGCCCTGCGCCGCAGAAGATCGAGTGGGCGCAGGTCCAGCAGATGGTGCTGGACGGCGACGTGAAGGAGATCCATTTCGTGCGCAACGACTTCCGCGGCACCGTGACGGTCCTGCCCGACCGGCTTGGCAAGTATGCTTCGATGTTCGCCACCGGCAAGGTCCCGACCCGTTCCCCGCATTTCGTGTTCCTGACATCCACCCGCTTCGAGCCGGAAGTGGAGTTCGCCGCGCTCAACGCGCAGCTGCCCGCCGAAGGCCAGGTCAAGGTGGTGATGGAGAATGACGCCCGCATCTGGGCGAACGTCCTCGAGTGGATCATCCCCCTGGTGCTGTTCTTCGCGCTCTGGGCCTGGATGTTCCGCGGCATGGGCCGCCAGATGGGCGGCGGCGGCAACGGCCCCGGCGGTGGCGGGATGAATCCCTTCAACGTCGGCAAGTCCACCGGCAAGCTCGCCGAGAAGGACAAGGTCAACGTGACTTTCAAGGATGTCGCCGGCCTGTACGGCGCCAAGGAGGAGGTGATGGAGATCGTCGACTTCCTCAAGAATCCCAAGAAATACACCTCCCTGGGCGGCAAGATCCCCAAGGCAAGACGCTGCTCGCCAAGGCCGTGGCAGGGGAGGCCGACGTGCCTTTCTTCAGCATCAGCGGCTCCGACTTCGTGGAGATGTTCGTGGGCGTGGGTGCCAGCCGCGTGCGTGACCTGTTCGCGCAGGCCAAGGACAAGGCACCGTGCATCGTGTTCATCGACGAGATCGACGCCGTGGGCCGCGCCCGTGGCAAGAATGTCGGCTTCTCGTCCAACGATGAGCGCGAGAACACCCTCAACCAGCTCCTCACCGAGATGGACGGCTTCGGCTCCAACAGCGG
>LUZH01000095.1 GCA_001602885.1 Bacteroidales bacterium Bact_16
GTCGGGCGCATCTCCACGGCGGCTTTCGCCACGGACGACGCCCAGATCCAGAAGGCGGTCCAGTTCATCCACCGCAACTACCAGAAGAAGATCTCCGTCAAGGACGTGATCGCGGAGGTCGCCCTGTCCCGCCGCCTGCTGGAGCGCCGCTTCAAGGCCGTGACCGGGCAGACCCTCTACCAGTATATCTCCGACCTGAAGATCAAGCGCTTCGCCGAACTGCTCCTGGACACCGACGACCAGGTCGTGGGCATCGCCCTCTCCCTGGGCGAGAACGACACCAAGAGCATCTCCCGCCGCTTCAAGCAGATCTACGGCTGCTCGCCGAACGAGTGGCGCGAACAGAACCAACAAAAACGCAAGATATGACCAACCGACTTCTCATCCTGCCCCTATTGGCGCTCTGCCTGAGCGCAGGGGCCCAGCAACCGGACATCTTCGACCAGCTCCAGTCGCATCCGGAGTACCTCTCCGGGACGGACTACCTCTGCCCGACCGGACCGGTCGGACTGACGCGCGCGCCGAAGGGCTACGAGCCTTTCTACATCAGCCATTACGGCCGTCACGGCGCCCGCTATGCCTGGCAGAGCGACATCTATGACAAGATCCACGACGTGTTCGGGGCGGCCGCCGAAGGCGACAACCTGACGGCGCTCGGCGCCTCCTTCAAGGAGCGCTTCGACGGGCTTTACCCGTCCGTGCGCTACCGCGTCGGCGACCTTTCCCGCAAGGGCTGGCAGCAACAGCAGGAGCTGGCCGGGCGGATGTATGCCAATTTCCCGAAGGTGTTCGGGAAAGATGCGGCCGTTCGCGCCTGGACTTCCACCTCCACGCGCTGCGTGATGACGATGTCCGCGTTCTGCCTGGGCCTGAAGGCGCAGGACGCGATGCTGGACATCTTCGAGAATTTCGGCGTCAGCTTCCTGCCCGCCATCCTGCCGCTCGACGGCAAGAACCCTTTCCGCAACGAGAATTACCTCCGCACGCCGCTCCGCTTCGGGGAGACCTGGGAGCAGTATATCGAGCGCACGGTGGACTGGCGCGCCATCCTGGGCCGCCTCTTCAAGGAGCCCTTCCGGGCCGTCCCGGAGGCTGAGGGCTGGGACTTCGTGTCCTACCTCTACTTCTTCGCCGGCGGCATGGACGGCATCGACACCGACCTGGACTTCACGGACATCTTCACTCCTGAGGAGCGCGTCGCGCTCTGGAAGGTGGACGATTTCCAGTTCTACGCCAACGCCTGGCCGACGCACCTGGGCTACCAGCCGATCGTGGAGGACATCATCGCCAAGGCCGACGAGCGCATCGCTTCCGGCACCAGGGGTGCCGACCTGCGCTTCGGCCACGACTATACCTTCCTCCCGCTGCTGATGACCCTCGGCGTGAACGGTTATGACCATGATGTGACCGATCCGGACGAGATCCCGGTCTGGTGCCAGCTGCACGAAGTGCCGATGGGCGCCAACCTCCACTTTGTCTTCTACCGCAGCAAGCGTTCGCCGAAGGTCCTCTTCAAGGTCCTGCTCAACGGCCGAGAGGCCCGGCTCCCGCTGCCGACGGACAACTGGCCCTACTACGACTGGGACGCCTTCAAGCAGCAGGCCGCCCTGCCCGTGATGGGCGACTACACCACGGTCGACACGGAGGTCCCGGAGATCTCCGGCCTCTGCCTGGCGCCGGACGGCAACGGCATGCTGGCCGCCTCCGACGAGCGGGGCGTCTACGCCGTCAGCTGGACGGGCGAGACGAAGCCCTTCTTCGTGGAGCGCCGCATGGACTGCGAAGGCGTCACGATCGACCCGGCCACCCGCGATGTCTACTATGTCGTCGAGGGCAGGCAGGAAATCCGGCGGCTGCGCGCCCCGGAATACAACGAATCCGAACTGCTCGGGGTGATCAAGGAAGTGGGCTACCGGACCAACAGCGGCCTCGAGGCCATCACCTGGATGAACGACGGCACGCTGCTGATCGGCAACCAGGCGGAGCCGCGCCTGCTGATCCGCTTCTCGCCGACCGAGGGCATCCTCGACCGGATGGAGATCACCGAAGGCATCGAGGATATCTCCGGCCTCTGCTACGACCCGGTGCGCAACGCGCTCTGGATCCCGGACAGCGAGCTCCGTACGATCAATCTCTGCACCCTGGAAGGCAAGGTGATCGCCTCCTATCCGGTGCCCTTCATCG
>LUZH01000096.1 GCA_001602885.1 Bacteroidales bacterium Bact_16
ACCCTGGAGTGCTCCAACGCCTTCGGCGCCTACACCTGCGCCTGGTATTTCCGCAACTACCTGCAGAAGAACGGCATCGCCGTCCTGGGCGGCTGGGGCGACATCACCCCGCAGGGCGAGGTCCGCACGGACCTGACGCCCGGCACGCTGCGCACGCCCGCCGCCGTGGCGGATTCGCTCACGGTGCTGGGCAGCTGCTACTCGCCGCGTCTGGCGGACATCGTGCGCGACACCAACGGCGACAGCGACAATTTCTATGCGGAGACGCTCCTCAAGGCCGTCGCCCTGCGCCGCGGTCTGACCGCCGGCCAGGACGACTGCGAGAAGGCGGCCGAGGCCGGCCTGCGCGCCCTGGGGCTGCGCACCGACGGCGCCTGCCGCCAGGTGGACGGCAGCGGCCTGTCCCGCAAGAACTACGTTTCCCCCGCCTTCTTCGTCCGCTTCCTGCGGAAAATGATGACCCTGCCCGTCTGGGAGCCGTTCTTCGCCTCGCTGCCGGTCCCCGGCGCCAAGGGCACGCTCGAAGACCGCTTCCCGAAGGCCCCGCAGGAGTTCAAGGACCGGATCCACATGAAGACCGGCTCGATGAACGGCGTGCGCTGCTTCAGCGGCTACATCCTGGCCGCCGACGGCGATCCTGCGCACACGATCGTCTTCTCCGTGCTCGTCAACAACTGCCCGGAGCGCTCTTTCCAGATGGTCCCGCCCCTGGACGCCATCATCGAGGCGATCGCCGCTGAAAACGAGTAGATTTTTTATTATCTTTGCATGTTATGCGCAAACTCTTCATATTGATTTTGCTGCCCGCCCTGCTGGCCTCCTGCAACGCGATCTCGTCGCTGGTGCACGACGACCAGGTGGTGGCGAAAGTCGGCAAGAACAAGCTCTACAAGTCCGAGCTGGAGCTTTTCATCCCCAATATGATCCCTGCGGAGGACAGCGTCCGGCTGGCCGAGCAATACATCAACACCTGGGCGATGGACCTGCTCTACCTCGACGTGGCGGAGAAGGAACTGTCCAAGGGCGAGCTCGACGTGAGCGCCGACCTGGAGAGTTTCCGCCGCTCGCTGCTGAAATACCGCTATGAGCAGCGCTACATCAACGACCGCCTGGACACGCTGGTCACCGACGACCAGATCCGCCGCTACTACGAAGAGCACGAAGCCGACTTCGCGCTCAAGCGCCCCGTGCTCAAGGTCCGCTTCGTGGACGTGATGAAGGATTCGCCCAACAAAGACGCCATCCTTCGGATGATGACCTCGAAGGAATACGACGACGTCCAGCGCGCGGACACGCTCGCCAAGTCCACGGCCCTGCGCTATTTCGACAGCTCCGACACCTGGATGGACGCCAACGAAGTGGCCGTCTCGTTCGGCCTGGACTACCAGCAGATGCTTTCCTACCTGAAGGGCGACATGATCAAATACGAGCCCGAAGACCGCGGCGACGTGATGGTCGCGTATGTCTGCGACATCCGCCGCACGGGCCCCGCTCCCTACGAATACTGCACCGAAAGGATCCGCGACATCCTGATGAGCGCGAGAAAACACGACCTGATGAACAGTTTGGAACGGGACTTGCTTGAGAACGCGCTCGAAAGCAAACAATTTGTGATTTACCAGAATGAAGAATAAGATGCTGAAAATGGCGGCCGCTGCCGCCCTGATGGCCTTGACGGCCGTATCCTCGCAGGCCCAGAAATACAACGGCGTCATCGACAAGTCGGTCGCCCTGGTGGGCAGCGAGATGATCAGCCTGTCCGACGTCGAGGCCCAGGCCCAGGCCATGCGCGCCCAGGGCCTGCCGGTGGACCGCTGCCAGATCCTCGAGGAGATGATGCAGGCCAAGCTGTTCGTGGCCCAGGCCCGCGTGGACTCCCTGACGGTCGACCAGAATCAGGTCGCCAACCAGCTGGAGCAGTATGTCGCCAACATGCTGACCCGCGCCGGCGGCGAGGACAAGCTGGCCGAATACCTGGGCAAGCCCCTCTACAAGCTCCGCCAGGAGTGGCGCCTGCAGATCGAGGAGCAGACCCTGGCCCAGCAGGAGCAGCGGGAGATCGCGGGCAACATCCCCGACCTCACGCCCTACGACGTCAAGCAGTATCTCGACACGGCTTCGGTGGTCTCGCTGCCGCTCGTGCCGATCAAATACCAGATGAGCCAGATCTGCCTCTATCCCGACCGGGAAGCGGCGAAGATGGCCGTCAAGGAGCGCCTCCTCTCCATCCGCGAGCGCATCATCAACGGTGAGCGTTTCGCCTCCCTGGCGCGCCTGTATTCCGAAGACCCGGGCAGCGCCCGCAAGGGTGGCGAGCTGGGCATGGCCTCCAAGTCCATCTTCTGGCCGGCTTTCTCCGATGCGGCCATGGCCCTCAAGCCCGGCAATATCTCCCAGATCGTGGAGACGCCGGACGGCTTCCACATCATCGAGGTGCTCCAGAAGGAAGGCGACATGTTCAACGCCCGCCACATCCTGATCAAGCCCAGCTACACCCAGGCCGACCAGGACAAGGCCTTCCACAAGCTGGACAGCATCCGCACGGCGATCCTGGATTCCACGATCACCTTCGAGACGGCCGCCCGCTTCTACTCCGAGGATCCTGCCACCCGCACCAACGGCGGCCAGATGGCCGATCCCAACACCGGCTCCGCCTACTTCGAGATCGACCAGCTCAAGCCGCAGGACTATGCAGCCGTCCAGGGCCTGCAGGTCGGCGAGATCTCCCAGCCGATCGCCTCGCTCGACAACGAAGGCCGCGACGGCAACCTCGTCTACAAGATCGTCCGGCTGGACAGGATCGTGCCGGCCCACGCAGCCTCTTTCGAGGCCGACTACACCGAACTGCTCGAACTGGTCCGGAACCAGAAGACCACGGAAGCCATCACCAACTTCCTGGACGAGAAGATCAAGAGCAGCTACATCGTCATAGATCCCCTGTTCAAGGACTGTGAGTTCTCCCGGAAAGGATGGTCTCAGCGAGTCAGAAAAGACGATTAAGCTTCTTCGCGGCCCTGCTGCTCGCCGCGCTTCCCCTGTCTGCCCAACGCAGTTCCGGGCAGACGGATTCTTTGGTACGTCTGCTCAACGCCAGCTTCCTGGAGCAGGTGGAGGTGAACGGCCGGCTCGCGCGTAAGGCGGTGGAGCCGACCTTCCTGCACAACGGCACCTATCTTTCCTGCGACACGGCCCTCTGGCACGTGGACGACAAGATCATCAACTGCTTCGGCCACGTCCGCCTGACGCAGGGCGAGTCGGTCCTGACCAGCGAGAAGCTGGACTACCTCATCGACGAGAGCCTCGCGCAGTTCCGCGGCGCGGTGGTCGAGCTGCGCAACAAGCAGGACAACGTCCTGCGCACGCGCATCCTGGACTACAACACGCAGGACAGCCTCGCCGTCTTCCAGGGCGGCGCCGCGATGCTGAGCGCCGACGGGCAGATCATCGAGAGCATGGACGGGACCTACGACAACGGGTGCGGGCTGTTCACCTTCTCCGGCAACGTCAACATGTTCACGGACTCCGTGTTCGTGCGCACCGACCTGCTTGACTACGACTCCAACAGCGAGCGGGCGGATTTCCGCGCCCCCATCGATTTCTGGAAAGACGAAAACATGCTCTCGGCCGGCGCCGGCTGGTACGAGCGCAAGAAGGACACGTTCTTCTTCGAGCGGGAGGTCCACGGCCTCGGCGACACCGAGGAGTCGTGGAGCGACAGCCTCTATTTCTACCGGCTGACCAACGACATCCTGATGCTGAAGAACGTCCAGGTGCAGGACCAGAGCCGCAAGGTAGCGGCGATGGGCGACCGCCTGGAGTATATCGACTCGCTGGCGCGCGTGACCCTGGATGAGCGCGCTTCCGCGGCCCTGTGGGACGACGGGCGCGAGCAGCCCGACACCACCTACCTGGGCGCGCGGACCTTTGTCTACTGGACGGTCCCGAAATGCGACATCGATTCGACGGAAGTCGAGCTCGCCGCCAAGCGGCGCGAAGAGATGCTGGGCGACCCGGTCTCGGAATACCGCCGCCGGGCGGCGCAGGAAGCGGCCAAGGCCCGTGAGGAGGCGATGCGCAAGAATCCTGTGGCGCAGGCCGAGGCGCAGGGCCGGCAGCGCGCCGCCCAGGCCCGGAATGAGAGCACGTCGTTGCGCGATTCTACTGCCCTTGCCTTGACAGATACCCTCGCCCTGACCGATACCCTGGCCGTGACCGACACGCTGCCCCCGCCCAGGGACACCTCCCGGATCGGCTTCCTGTTCTCGCAGGGCGACGTCCGCATTTTCCGCAAGGACATGCAGGTCCGCTGCGATTCGCTGCTCTACAGCGACCTCGATTCCATCGCCCGGCTCTACAAGGAACCGGTCGTCTGGAACGAAGGCCGCCGCCAATACAACTCCGACAGCCTCTTCGTCCTGATCCGCAACGACAAGATGGAGCGGGCCAACCTCCTGTCCAACGCCTTCATCCACACGGAAGAGGCGGACGGCTATTTCGACCAGATCAAGAGCACCGACGTGATCGCCTACTTCAGCGACTCCACGTCGCTGCGGCGTTTCGACGCCCTGGGCGGCGTCACGGCCCTGATCTACCTGGAGGAGGACGGGACGCTCGCCACCGTCAACAAGACGGAGAGCAAGATGATGATGGCCACGTTCGACGGGGAGGGCAACGTGGACCATGTCTACAATTTCGAATCCCCCAAGAGCGACGCCTATCCGGTGGTGCAGCTCCCGGCCGCGGAGCACAAGCTGCGCGGCTTCAACTGGCAGCCGGAACGGCGCCCGAAAGACAAATACGACGTGACCGCGATGGTGGTCAGGGACTCCGAACGGGAGGCCTACGAGGCGCATCCCAAGACGAAATTCACCCAGACGGACATCTATTTCCCGGGACACATGACCGAGCTTTATGCCGGCCTGGAGAAGGCCCGGGAGGCGAAGCGGACCCGGCAGGCGGGGCCGGAAGGAGACGAGATTCTTCGCTCCGCTCAGAATGACAGTCTGGTGGTTCAGAATGACAGTCTGCTGGTTCAGCGCGACAGCCTGGCGCTGAGGGATTCAACAGCCGCGCTGAGGGACTCTACTGTCATTCTGAGCGAAGCGAAGAATCTCCGCGACACCCTCTCCCGCGCCCCCGCCGACACCACGACCTACATGTCCGACCGCGAACTCAAGCGCGCCCTGCGCATCGCGCGCCGCGACGCCCGCTGGGCGGAGCTTGACGCGCGCGACGCCGCCAAGGCCGCGGCCAAGGAGGCGCGCCGCGCGGAGCGCAAGGCCCGCCGCGAGGCGCGTGCCGCCGCCCGGGCGAAGCGCCAGGCCGACATCGACGCCGCCAAATTGCAGAAATACATAGAACGCTATCAAAAACAGAAAGAGCGCCATGAAGCAAGAAAACAAAAACCTGTCCCTTCCGGAGAACGCCCACAGGCCGTTGAACCCGGGGGAGAAGTACCAACCCCTCCTGAGGGCGAATGAGAAGCCGCTGGAGGTCACGCCGTACAGCGTGACCGTCGGCCTGTTGATGACCATCCTCTTTTCCGCCGCCGCGGCCTATCTCGGGCTGAAGGTGGGCCAGGTCTTCGAGGCCGCCATCCCGATCGCCATCATCGCGGTGGGCCTGACCGGCGCCCTTAAGAAGCAGGGCGGCCTGGGACAGAACGTCATCATCCAGAGCATCGGAGCCTGCTCCGGCGTGGTGGTGGCGGGCGCCATCTTCACCCTCCCGGCCATCTATATCCTCGGCCTGGAAGTCAACTTCTGGCAGATGTTCCTGAGCTCGATGCTCGGCGGTTTCCTCGGCATCCTGTTCCTCATCCCGTTCCGTAAATACTTCGTGCAGGAGATGCACGGCAAATATCCTTTCCCCGAAGCGACGGCCACCACGCAGGTGCTCGTGAGCGGCGAGGGCGGCGGCAAGAGTGCCCGCACCCTGCTGGCCGCCGGCCTGATCGGCGGTCTGTACGACTTCGTGGTCGCCACCTTCGGTGCCTGGGCCGAGACGCTCAGCACCACGGTGATGCACTGGGGCCAGGTGGTCTCCGACAAGGCTAAGGTGGTGCTCAAGCTCAACACCGGCGCCGCCGTGCTCGGCCTGGGCTACATCGTCGGCCTCAAGTACTCCTTCATCATCTGCTGCGGCTCTTTCCTCGTCTGGCTCGTCATCATCCCGCTGATGAACCTCATCTGGGGCGGCAACGTCATCGACCTGATGGGCACGGGCATCACCCAGACCATCGCCGAGATGTCTCCGGACCAGATTTTCCGTGAATACGCCCGCCACATCGGCATCGGCGGCATCGCCACGGCCGGCATCTTCGGCATCATCAAGAGCGCCGGCGTGATCAAGAGCGCCGTCGGCCTCGCCACCAGCGAATTCAAGCGCAAGGGCGGCGCGCCGACCGGCCAGGTCGAGCGCACGCAGGAGGACCTCCCGATGAAGACGGTCGTCTGGGGCATCGCCATCGCACTGCTCGCCGTGTTCGCCTTCTTCGCCCTCGGCGGGATGGTCCACACGGTCTGGCAGGCCCTCGTCGGCCTCGTCATCGTGGCTGTGATCGCCTTCCTATTCACCACGGTGGCGGCCAACGCCATCGCCATCGTGGGCACGAACCCCGTCAGCGGTATGACCATCATGACGCTGATCATCACGGCCCTCGTGCTCGGGTTCGTGGGCCTCAAGGGCAACGCCGGCATGGTGGCCGCCATGGTCATCGGCGGCGTGGTCTGCACGGCGCTGAGCACCGCCGGCGGCCTGATCACCGATTTCAAGATCGGCTACTGGGTCGGCACGACGCCCAAGAAGCAGGAGGCCTGGAAATTCGTCGGCATCGCCGTTGCGGCTGCGACCGTGGGCGGCGTGATGCTGATCCTCAACAAGACCTACGGTTTCACGGGCGACGGCGCCCTGGTGGCCCCGCAGGCCAACGCGATGGCGGCCGTGATCCAGCCGATGATGAGCGACGGCAGCGCTCCCTGGCTCCTCTATGGCATCGGCGCGCTGATCGCCACCCTGCTCATCGTCTTCAAGGTGCCGGCCCTCGCTTTCTGCCTGGGTATGTTCATCCCGATCGACCTCAACCTTCCGCTGCTGCTCGGCGGCGCCATTTCCTGGTTCGTCAGCACCCGCAGCAAGGACGCCGCCGTCAACACGGCGCGTCAGGAGAAGGGCACGCTCATCGCCAGCGGCTTCATCGCCGGCGGTGCGCTGATGGGCGTGGTCTCGGCCATCCTCAAGTTCGCGAAAGTGGACTGGTTCCTGAACGGCTGGAATACGGTTGCGGCAGGACAGGCCGCTTCCGGAGCGGAAGCCATCGCCATCCTGCCGCTGATAGGCATCTGTGTCTATATGATCTGTTCTTCCCTGAAGAAAGAATAGTCCGTCATCCACCGGTCCTGCCGGTGGATATTAGCGTATCGATATGGTGGCGTAGTCCGAAGTGCCGTCTTCGAACTCGGTCTCCACTGCGACGATTCCGAAGCGGTGGTTGCCCCAGTAGGTGACTTTCTTCACGCCGTCGAGTTTCTTGTTGGTGTTCTGCACCTCAACGACTTTGATCTTCATGGATCCCCACTTGAAATCATTGTCGCTCGATACGTGCGTCACCTTGCCGCCGTTGCTGTAGGTGTCGCCCACCTTGGCCTTGTATTTGACCAGGACGCCGTCGTAGATGCCGGAGAGATTCTCGACCCCTTCGTCGGTGGCTTTGTACTTGATGTTCTTGATGGTGACCTTGTTGCCGTCGACGGAGAACTGGTCGGGGAGCTGTTTGATGATCTTCATGTAACGCTCGTCCGTCATGGTGAAGGTCCCGCCGACGGTGGAGACGCCGTCGTCCAGCTTGGTGACGGAGACGTCGATGTTGGAAGCGCCGGCGAAATCACCCTTCAGGGTGGTGCCGACTTCGCCCTTTGAGTCCTGCTCGCCGCCGATGGAGTCGGTCTTGGTGCAGGAAGCTGCCGCAAAAAGTGCCGGGACAGCCAGGAGAGTAATAAACAGTCTTTTCATGCTCAAAAATATTATGGGGTTAGTGCTATCGGGAAGATAAGTCGTTCTTGCCGGCCAGCCACTCACCGGGTGTCTGGCCGGTAAGCGTTTTGAAGTTGCGGAAGAAGGAGGCTTCGCTCGAGAAGCCGGATTCTTCCACGACTTCGGACACCTTCCGGTCCGGGTTGGCCAGCAGCCACTCCTGCACGTAGCGGACGCGGTAGCGGTTCACGAAATCGTTGAATGTGCCGCCGTGGAGGTTGTTGATGCAGGAGGAGATATAGGTGACATTGGTGCCCAGGCGCTGCGCCACGTCCCCGATCTTGAGGTTCTGCTGGCGGAAGAGCTGCTCCTCCTCCATCAGCGCGGCGACCTTGTCGATCAGCTCCCGCTCGGCCTTCTCCGCCGCGGATTCCTGCTCGCTGGCAGCAAGGCGACGGCGGCGCAGGATGGCGCCGGCCACCAGTCCGCAGACGCCGATGCCCAGCAGGGCCAGCAGCGCGATCTGCCCGGCGGAAAGCCCGGACGCGGTGGCGAGGTCCTCCGGCGTGAGCAGGGCGGTGGCCTTGACCGGCAGGAAATTCATTTCCTTGGTCGGCGGGCCGCCGCCGGCCAGGAAGAAACGCCCGTCTGAGAGCAGGAGGGCCGGCTGCAGGCCGGAATCCAGCGGCTCCGAGCGGTAGACCGTCAGGCTGGCCTTGCCGCCCTCCAGGGCCGGTCCGTAGTCGATGCGGATGAACGAGCTGTACGGCAGGTCGGCCAGATACAGCCAGGCGCGGCGGGCGGCGTGGTCCACGTGGAAGGTGAACGCGGTCTGGAATTCTCCGAACTGGAGCTCCGCCCGCGTCGGGATGGGATGGTCGGTCTCCAGCAGGGAGAATTCTTCTCCGCGCAGGAGCGCGATGCGGATTTCGCTGCTGTCGCGCTGGACGGGAATCAGATAGGAATAGTCGCCGGCGTCGGGATCCCCGATGCTGTACAGTTCCGGCGAGAAGAAGCCGCTGGGCAGGCACAGGGGCCGGTATTCTTCGAACAGCGGCACCGTGAAGGCGTCGCCGTGGAGGCGGTCGACGGTGAGCGCGCAAGGGTCGCCATAGATGTCCTGCGAGGCGAAGACGATGGCGTTGTCGGCGGCCGTGGGGAGGATATAGGGGAATGAACGCTGCGCGGAGGAAGGCTTGAACTGCTCGAAGATGCCGTCCGGCTTGTAGAGGCCGATGCCGTCTTCCGCATACCAGTTGCCGCTGACCACGACGGAGCCGTCCTGGAGTTCGATGGCCGTGGGGCAGGCGCGCTTGCGGTCCAGGATCGGGCAGGACTCGAAGTCGTGCTTCGAAGGGATGTATCGCTCGACGCCCCAGCTCTGGCCGATGCCGAAATCCTCGCTGCAGCCGCCTCCCAGCAGGATTTCGCCGGAGGCGAGGCGGGTGGTGAAGCCGACCGGGTGGGTGTAGAGCATCGGGATCGAGTGCCATTGCCCCATCGCGTAGTATTCGGCGGTCCGGAGGGAGGTGAAGCCCGTGGTGCCGCCGCCGAAGACGACCAGCTCGCCGCCGACCTCGCAGATCGCGTGCATGATGCGCGGGGCGTTGAGGTCGGGCAGGCGCTCCACGAGCATCTTCTTGACCGGGATGCCGTTCAGTTCGTACCCGGTTTCGGGCGCCAAAGGACGGGAGTCAACCGTCGTACAGGATGCGAGGATCAGGAGGAGAAGCAGGTGGGGCCAGGGGTATCTCATGGCGGCTCAAATGGTTAGAAACTGTTAAAATCAAAAAAGCGTCTCTCAAAAATCGTAATTAACTCTCAAAAATACAAATCCGGGAATCTTTCTCTTTTGCGTACGATGCGGGCTGTGCGGCCCTGTGGGCGGGAAGATTCTCATTTCTCTGATTTGAGAGTCGGTTTCTGTGATTTGGTTTTGCCGGCCGCGGCTGAAATACGAACTTTAATATCAGCAAACCGCCTCATCTAAAACACGTTGACAAATATGAAAGAAAATTTAGTTTCTGGCAAATCTTCCCGGGAGGCTTACGAAAAGCCTTCCGTCGAAGTGACTGAACTTGTCCCTGAATGGATCATTGCAGCGTCCGGCGAGGCACCTGACATGCCCCGCGGCTGGGAGTGGAATTTTTAATTTAAAGGAGATTGGACCATGAGAACGACTACGATTCCTTCCATCTTTGCGATGGCGATTATCATGCTTGCTTTCAGCGCCTGTGACAAGGAGCAGCTTCCGGCCGGCCGGACGGGGAAACCGCTGACGCTCGACGTCAGCGTGGGCGCCCCGACCAAGACCGCATATAATTATGACGTGGACGGCGGTACCATGGCCGTCTCGTGG
>LUZH01000097.1 GCA_001602885.1 Bacteroidales bacterium Bact_16
GGGAACAAGTTCATCCCTGTGTACGTCACCGAGCAGATGGTCGGTCACAAGCTGGGCGAATTTGCGCCCACCCGCAACTTTAGAGGTCATTCAGGTAACAATAAGAAGTAATCACAATGGGAAAGCGTAAAAAACTTATGGCCGAGCGCCTCAAGGAGGCGAAGAAGGTTACAGCTATTGCCAAGCTGAATGACGTCCCCACCTCTCCCCGCAAGATGCGTCTGGTGGCTGACACCGTCCGCGGTGTCGAGGTCAACCGCGCTCTCGATCTGTTGAAGTTCTCGAAGCGTGAGGCTTCCGTGCGTCTGGAGAAGCTGCTCCGCAGCGCCATCGCCAACTGGGAAGCCAAGAACCCCGAGCAGAGCAAAGAACTGGACAACGGCAACGTCTATGTCAAGACCATCATGGTCGACGAAGGCCGCACGCTGAAGCGCATCCGTCCGTGCCCGCAGGGCCGTGCCGGTCGCATCCGCAAGCGTTCCAACCACGTCACCGTCATCCTCGATGTCAAACAACCTGTGGAGAACAAGTAATTATGGGACAGAAAACTAATCCTATCAGCAACAGAATCGGTATCACCCGTGGTTGGGACTCCAACTGGTGTGGTGGCAACTATGCGGAGAAGATCGCTGAGGACTTCGAGATCCGCAAGTATCTCGGCAACCGTCTGGCCAAGGCCAGCCTGAGCCGCATCGTCATCGAGCGTACCCTCAAGCTCATCACGGTTACGATCTACGCAGCCCGTCCCGGTTTCATCATCGGCAAGGGCGGCACCGAGGTCGACAAACTCAAGGAAGAGCTCAAGAAGGTCACCAAGAAGGATGTCCAGATCAACATCTATGAGGTGAAGCGTCCGGAGGTGGACGCCAACATCGTGGCTGACAGCATCGCCCGTCAGATCGAGGGCCGCGTGTCCTATCGCCGCGCCATCAAGATGGCTATCGCCAACACGATGCGCGTCGGTGCCGAGGGCATCAAGATCCAGATCGCCGGCCGTGTCGGCGGCGCCGAAATGGCCCGCAGCGAGATGTTCAAGGAGGGCCGTACGCCGCTCCACACCTTCCGCGCCGACATCGACTACGCTCTGGCAGTGGCCAACACCAAGGTTGGTACCCTCGGTATCAAGGTTTGGATCTGCAACGGTGAGCGCTATGGCAAGCAGGATCTGACTCCTGCCGCCCTGGCCGCCGCCAACGCTCAGGCTACGGGTCAGAACCGTGGTGGCCGTGGTGGCGAGCGTCGTCCCCGCCGGGATGGCGACCGCGACCGTCGTCCGCGCCGCGACAACAAGTAATTGATTGATATTTTTCAATAAATTGCTATATTTGAGGCCGGTTCGGGGATTCCCGAACCGGCTTTTTCAATCCCTTTCCGCAACCATCCGAAGCACCGATACAATGAAAAGAATTACCCTGTTTGCGGCCGCTGCGCTGATGCTGCTGGCCGGCTGCAAGAACCAGAAAAGCAATGAAGAGATCCTCGCCGACTTCCGCGCCGGCCTGGAGGCAGTCGAGAACGAATACCGCGAGGCGGCCGAGAAGGTCGACGCCGACGAGGCCCTGACCGACGAGCAGAAGGCGGAGCAGTTCGAGGCGCTGGAGGAGACCGCCATCGGCAAGCTGGTGGCCGCCGGCCGCAAGGTCGTCGCCGCCAACAAGTCCAACGTCGAGGTGGTGCCGCAGGTGATCGCCCAGATCTATCCTTATATGTCCGTCGACGAGCTGGACGCGATGATCGCCCCGCTCAGCGACGAGGTCAAGGCCAGCAAGGTGGTTGCCCGTGTCCTCGGCGACCTAGACGCCAAGAAGGCCACGGCCGTGGGCAAGAAGTTCGTGGACTTCACGGTGGACCACGTCGCCGGGGTCGACAAGGACGGCAATCCCATCTACGAGAAGAAGAGCCTCTCCGACTTCGTCGGCAAGGGCAAGGTGATGCTGGTGGACTTCTGGTCCCCCTGGTGCCCGCCCTGCAAGGCCGAGATCCCCAACATCAAGGCCGTCTGGGAGCAGTTCCAGGGCGACGACTTCGACGTGCTGAGCGTCGCGGTCTGGGAGGAGAGCCGCAAGATGGACTGGCACAACACCATCGACACCGCCGCCGTCTACGGCGTGAAGTGGCTGCAGCTCAACAACGGCCACCAGGAGCCCGCCTCCCTCTACGGCATCGACGGCATCCCCCATATGATCCTGTTCGACAAGGACGGCACCATCCTCAAGCGTGGTGACGACCTGCGTGGCGAAAAGACGGCGAAGGCCGTCGCCGAAGTCCTTGGACGTTAGGGAGAAAATACAACTCTTACCGCATTCCCCGGGTGTCTACCGCTACTACGACGCCGCGGGGAATGTGATCTATGTAGGCAAGGCCAAGGACCTGAGCAAGCGGGTGGCGCAGTATTTCGTGGACCCGGACCGGCTCAACGTCAAGACGCGCCTGCTGGTGTCGAAGATCGCGGACCTGCAGTATTCCGTGGTGGACACCGAGGCGGACGCGCTGCTGCTCGAGAACAACCTCATCAAGCAGTACAAGCCGCGCTACAACATCCTGCTCAAGGATTCCAAGACCTATCCCTGGATCTGCGTGACGGGGGATGATTTCCCGAAGGTGTTCCTGACGCGCCGCGTGGTCAAGAACGGGTCCCGCTATTTCGGGCCCTATAGCTCCGTGATGCACGCCCGCGCGCTGCTGGAATTCTTCCGCGAGACCTATCCGCTCCGCTCCTGCAATCTCAAGATCACGTCCGAGGCCATCCTGCGCGGCAAGTTCCGCCCGTGCCTGGACTACCATATCGGGCGCTGCAAGGGCTGCTGCATCGGCGGCGTGTCCCGCGAGGAATACGGCTCCTGGATCGACGAGATCGTGCGCCAGCTCTCCGGCGGCGTCAACGGCATCATCCGCGACTACAAGGCCCGGATGACGGCCGCCGCCGACGCGCTGGACTTCGAGACGGCGCAGGAATACAAGCTGCGCATCGACGCCCTGCAGAAGCACTACGCCAAGAGCATCATCACCGCGGCGGGCGACCGCGACGTGGACGTGTTCGCGCTCGAGGTCGACGACGCCGAGGCCTTCGGCAGCTTCCTGCGCATCCGGGGCGGCGCCATCATCCAGTCGCTCAACCTCGGCTTCCGGATGCACATCGAAGAGGACCGCGCGGCCGTGCTGAGCGAGTTCATCGCGGAGATCTCCTCCAAGTTCGGCGCCCTGCGCGGCGAGGTGATCGTGCCCTTCCTGCCCGACGTGGAGCTGGAGGGCGTGGAGTTCAGGATCCCCGTGCGCGGCGACAAGCTCGCCCTGCTGGAGCTGGGCGCCAAGAACGCGCGCGAGTTCCGCGCCAATTCCCTCAAGCAGCGGGAGCACACCAACCCCGACGAATTCCGCGCCGCGGTGCTCGAAGAGCTCCGCCAGGCGCTGGGGATGAAGGTGCTGCCGGTGCACATGGAGTGCTTCGACAACTCCAACATCCAGGGCACCAACCCGGTGGCCTCCTGCGTGGTGTTCCGCAACGCGGAGCCCTCCAAGAAGGACTACCGCCGGTTCAAGATCAAGACCGTGGTGGGCGCCAACGACTACGCCTCGATGAAGGAAGTCGTCAACCGCCGCTACGCGCGGATGCTGGAGGAGGCGCCCGACGACCTGCCGCAGCTCGTCGTGATCGACGGCGGCAAGGGCCAGCTCGACTTCGCCTGGCAGGCGCTCTGCGAGCTGGGCATCCAGGACCGCCTCACGGTGGTGGGCCTGGCCAAGCGGCTCGAGGAGGTGATCCGGGTCGGCGACCCGTATCCGCTCTTCCTCGACCGCAATTCGCAGGCCCTCAAGGTCCTGCAGCGCATCCGCGACGAAGCGCACCGCTTCGGCATCACCTTCCACCGTTCCCTGCGCAGCAAGGCGGCAATCCAGTCCGCGCTGAGCGAAATCCCGGGCGTGGGCGCCCGGACGGAGGAGCGCCTGCTGATGCACTTCGGCAGCGTCGCCCGCATTGCCGCGGCTCCCGAAGCGGACCTGGCCGCCCTGGTCGGTCCCGCCCTGGCGAAACGCATACACGAACAACTGAACCATGAACAATAGCAAATCAGAACTCTTCAACAAGATCTTCAATGCCTTCATCCTGATCGGGATGACGGTGGTGACAATCTTCGTAACCGCGTACAAGTTGAACGGCGCCGAGAGCGGCCACGCCCTGCTCATCGTCGCGGCCGTGGGCTCGCTCTGCGGCGTGCTGGCCAATGTCCTGTCGGCCAACGGCCGGCTGCTGACCTTCCTGTTCGGCCTGATCGACGTGACGATCTACGGTGTGATGTGCCTGACCGGCGCGAAATACGGCAACGCCGCGCTGCACCTGCTCTACTTCCTGCCGATGCAGGTGGTCGGCTTCGTGCAGTGGAAGAAGCGGGGCGCCGGCGAGGGCGGCCAGGTGCGCGCCCGCCGGCTGGACGGCCTCAAGTGGACGCTCTATGGCTCCATCTTCCTGGTGGGCCTGATCGTGGCCTATTTCGTGCTCTGCGCGCTGGACAAGACGGAAGCCGCGACCGCGGTCCGCTGGCTGGTGCTGATGGACGCCCTGTCAATGATGTGCAACATCCTGGGGCAGTATCTGCTGTCCACGGCTTATATGGAACAGTGGATTTTCTGGATCGGCGTCAACATCGCCTCGGTGGTGATGTGGGTGCTGACCCTGCGGCAGTCGCCGGATTCCTCCTACGCACTTATTTACGTCGTGAAGTACAGCTTCTACCTGCTCAATTCCCTGAACGGACTCCGGATTTGGATCGGTCTGAGCCGGCCGGACGGCCCTGGAGAGGCACAGACACAATAATTTGCAAAATCGAAATTTTTTTCGTTACTTTGCGAGGATTTTGGCAATACGAATGTACTAATAAAACCTTAATATCTAAAATCGTTATGGAATACGCAGAAATCGT
>LUZH01000098.1 GCA_001602885.1 Bacteroidales bacterium Bact_16
ATCCATTCATGAAGGTCGGGGGTGAGGCTGTCCGTCTCTTCGAGGTTCTCCAGCGCGCCCGTAATGGCATTGAACGTGCCGGCGCTGTAGAGCGGCGCGCCGGACGAGCGCGTCACGGACACCAGCCGGACCAGGTAGTCGGTCGGGGTGTTGAGCAGGCGGAACTCGAAACGCACCTGCGCCATCGCGTGCCGGAAGTAGAAGGAAGCCTTCAGGTCCGTCCCGGCAGGATCCAGGTCGCTGTTCTCCCGGTCGTTCGCGTCGATGGGGGTGAGATAAGGCCGGTTGTTCTCCACGGCATACATCCAGTCCCACTGCTTGACCGTTTCGAACGGGATCGCGGTGGGACCGCTCGCCCAGGCGTCCGAGGTCCACGGCGCGTAGGCATACAGATCCGCGGTCTTGTCGTCCTTGCGCTGCGTCAGGATGAAGCGGTTGGAATACTCCCCTTCCAGCGTGCCGCTTCCCGCCGTGGCCACGTAGTGGTAGCGCAGGGTGGAGCCGGCTTTGTAGCCGCGCATGTTATAGGTCGCAGGCTTGTGGGCGGCATACTCGGACGGAACGTCCTCGTGCACGCAGGAGAAGATGCCGAAGGTGCCCGTCGGATCATCCGCCCGGCCGCCCCAGCTCGGGAAATCCGTCCCCGTGACGATGGCCTTTGTGTCTGTGGCCCCGCCTTCGATGGCGGTCCGGACGTCCACGACGGCCCCCTGCTCTCCGGCGGGCTGCTTGGTACAGGCCGACGCCACAAGCAGGACGGCCAACACGCACAGCATATTCGATCTACCTCTCATCTCAATAAAGCATTTCCTGTTCGTAATAAGGGATCCCGGCATCCTCCCAGGGGATGATCTGGGTCTTGACGCCCACGACGCCCCGCTCGGGGAGGTCCAGCGTGAGCAGGTAGCGCACCACCTTCCCTTCCGGCCATTCCGTGAGGCCGGAAGCCAGGTCCAGGGTCACGACTTCCGAGACGCGGGTGCCCGCATACAGGTTCAGGATGGCGTAGTTGACCACGAGCTTCGCATCCGCCGGCAGCGTCTGCGGGAGGAGGAAGAGATGGCCCGTGGGCGTGTCGTTGATGAAGCGGTAGTTGCCGCCCTCCTCGATGTCTTCCAGGCTGGCGTCAAGGCCGGTCTTCAGCTCGCCGCCGGTGGCGCTGACCAGGCGGTAGGTGGCCTGCGGGAGCGCCGCGCCGCCGTCCGCAGGGTCCGCGGGCGAGACATTCTCGCTCCAGCGGCAGCCCAGGGTGCGGTCGGGAGCTTCCGTGAAATAGCAGTATTTGGAACCGACAACATTGCGGATCTCGATGCTCGAGACGCGGGCCTGCTCGAAGGTCGCCGTGATGCCCGGGTCGGACTGGAGCGTGCCCTTGTAGGCGAACCAGAACTCCACCTGCGTCATCCGGTGCCGGCTGAAGTCCAGCGGGAACCGCCCCGCGTCGTCGTGCCGGCTCCTGTCGAGCAGCGCCGGCGAGGCCAGGAAGTCGAACTGACTGGCCGCGGTCTCCGGCGGCGTGACGCGGATCAGCGGCGATCCGGGCAGGTAGTCCGGCAGGCGCGCAGCGACGCCGGCGTCCGAGACGGGATCCTCCAGCACGATGTCGGCGTCCCCCTCCCGGTACGGCGTGTAGCAGAAGAAGCTCAGCGTGCCGTCGACCGGCCAGTAGACGGGGTTCGCGTTCACCAGGCCGGTCGCAGCGTGCGGAGCGACGCCCTGCCAGGCGTTGGGGAAGGTCGTCTCCCCCGCCAGGTCGGACGTGACATACCCGAACCGGTGGTTCGCGAAATACTTGACGGAGTGCACCCCGTCGAAGATCTCGCCTTCCGGCGAATACCAGGCACTGACGCTGAAGTCTTGCGCCGCGAGCGCGGCGAGCGTCGTGATCGGCGCCAGGCTCTTGGTCGGCTGTCCGCCCACGGCGAACGCCACCGGCACATCCGACGCCGCCGGCACGCGCCGCTCCCCTTCCGGCGCCTTGGAACAGGCGCCGGCCAGGAGCAGCGATGCGGCAATGAGGAGAATGACTGTCTTCCTCAACGGTAGAAGTATTTGAAGCTAGTTCGAAATGATCGCGGTATCATCCACCGGCGTACCGTCCCAGGTCGTCACGTTCACGTCCGAGACGCGGATCTCGGTGGGCGTGAAGACGAGGTCGTAGATATAGCGGTGGCCAGCCTTCCAGACGGTACGCGGCAACGGAAGCTCGTACGTCAGGTCGGGGATGGAGTTCTTGACATGATAGGTCAGCTTGACGGTGCGCGAGGGCTGCGGAATCACCAGCAGATGGTCGGTGCACTTGGCGGCGGCAGCCGTCGCAGAAGACTCCGGAACGGAGAATTCCGACACGATCAGGGGGACCTCCTTGTCGCACTGGTTCTCATCGCCGGACGGGACGATCCAGTTGACGCCAAGCTCGGTGGTCGTGTTGTCGATCACGAGCGAACCCTTGTACTGAAGCTCTCTGAGCGTGACACCCTTCAGCGTGAAGACGCCGGCGTCGGACGCACTCTTGGCCGTGAATCCCACCACGGCCATCGTGTGCCGGAATCCGAGCGGCACCGTCCCGCCGGGGTTGCTGCTGCTGGACTGCGCGTTGTTGACCGCGTACATCACGTCATATTGGTCGGCGTACGTATCCCAGTCCACGACCGAGACGCCGGCAGCGGCCCCGCCGTCGGAAGGACGGTAGAAGCTGATGCTTCCCGGGGCGGCGTTCAGGGCGTCATAGGCCGTGGGCTTGAGTGCCAGGGCCAGGAAGTCCACCTTCACCCCGCCCAGGGGCCAGAACTTGGGGTCGTGCGTATAGCTCCCGCCAAGGCCCGGTCCGGAAGCGACAGAGGCCTGCCACTTCGCGGTCTCGGAGTAATAGGTGAACAGCTGCTCCCGCATGAACTCCGGCTCCTCCGCAGCGGACGCGGAGGCGAGGATCACGTAGGTGTTGTCCACGCCGAGCGAGGCGCCGACGAGCTCCGGGTCGGCCTTGACGGAGGCGGACGCCGCAGCCCGCAGCGACAGCTCGGGCGTGTCCGTGACAGTAAGCGTCCGGGCGCAGGCACAGGCCAGCGCCAGGCACCCCGTCATCACGGTCAGCCGGAACGGAACGTTGGACATGGCAGGGACTAGCCGATCTGCTCGTTGTCAACGATATCCATCCAGACGTTCACCGTAGGCTCGAAGGTAATCTCCGCAGCGGAGAACTCAAGATTGAAAGTATACTTCTTGCCCATCTCCCAAGGGGTGCGCGGGATGTTGAGCTCGTAGTCGAAGGTCTTGCCGCCCATCGAATAGTTGATCACGATCTGCTTGGCGGACTGCTCCGGGACGAGCAGGTTCGTGGTGACCTGGGTGGCGGTGCTGTTGAGGGTATACGGGAAATCGGAGATGCCCTCGGCAGCGCTCAGGTCCTTGTCGCCGTGGGCGGAGATGGTCCAGCCGGCTTCGAGGTTGGCGCGGTAGTTGTCCACCTTCAGCGTGCCTGCGTACTCCAGATCCTTGATCGTGATCTTGTTGATCGTCAGGTCCACCGTCGTGGTGGCACTCTTCTTGGCCGTGAAGGCGAGGAGCGCCTGGGCGTGCTTGAAGGCCAGGGCGACATTGCCGTCGGCGCCGGGCACGCAGCCGTTGGCCACGGCATACAGCACGTCATACTGGTTGGCGAAAGTGTCCCAGTCGGCGACCGTGAATTCACGCGCGTGGGTCTCGGCATGGAAAGTCGGGGAGAGCGCGGTCTTGGCGTCCGGCGTCAGCGCATAGGCCAGGAAATCCACCTTCACGCCGCCGAAAGGCCAATAGATATGCTGCTTGGTATAGGGGCTGCCGCTGGCCGGGAACCACTTGGCGCCGTCCGTGAAATAGGCGAACAGCTGGCCGCCGTAGCTCGTGGCAGCAGGATCGAAATACTTGGGGGAACCATCGGCCGAAGCGGCCGCGTAAATGACATAGTCGTTGTCCGTACCAAGGGAGGCGCCGGCAAGTTCCGGGTCAGCCTTGGTGGCAACAGCCTTGAAACCAATCTCGGCGGGCGTCTCATCTTGGATGGTCTCGGTCTTGGCGCAAGACACGGCGGCCAGCATCACGGCTGCACCGGCGAGAAGAGAAAGGTGGATACTTTTCATGTTGGTTGTTTTTAAGTAAGTGAATATTAATTGGTTCTTTTTATCCGATGATAATGTCGATCGTCTCGCCGTCCCAGTCGTTCACGACCGGATCGAAGCCGCCGCCCGGGTAGTCGTCGCCGGGGATCTCCATCCGTTCGTCGACGACGATCCTGTGCGCGGTGTTGTCGGGATTGAGCCACTGCTCCGTCGCGTCATAGACATAGCGGAAGCGGGCGCCGGCGTTCGTGGTCACGAGCACGTTCACGATCACTTCGGTCTCGGGGTCGGCATGGCGCCCGAAGGTGTTGAACACCGAGAAGAGCTGGCCCTTCGCCGCGTCCACGTCGCACTCGAAACCGAGCGCGGAGGGGCGGGTGGCCGCGCGGGCGTCCCAGAGGTAACGGCCCGCAGCCTGCCCGGTGATATAAATCTCTGCTTTTTGGATGCGCTCCGCGCCCTCGACGTCGATGACCTCCACGGTCCAGCTCTCCGACAGACGGGAAAGCGTGACGTCCAGCACCACGCTCTCGGCTTCTTCCGGGCGCACCGGGACCAACGCCCCGGCGATCTTGCCCACGAAAAGGTGGTCCGGTTCGAAGAGGACCGCCTGCTCGCTGGAGGCCGGCTCGCCGCCCTGGTCGGGATCGTCCTTGGTCGGCACGGCCTGCAGCTTCACCCGGGCGCCCGTGGGGCTCGTGGTGGCGAAGCCGCCCGCACGCGATTCCGTACCGGACACCTGCGTCGCTTCCGTGCCGAGGCTGTACACGATCACATCATACGCACCGGCGGGGACGTCGACAAAGCCGCCGGTGGCCGGCAGGAAGTCTTCCGCCACAAGGTCGTGGCTCACGGCGTCATAGAAGCAGGCGCGCACAAGTTCCGGCATCTTGCCGACGACCTTGTCGCGCAGCTGCGGACGGGCGCCGAAATCCAGATGCG
>LUZH01000099.1 GCA_001602885.1 Bacteroidales bacterium Bact_16
GAGATAACTTTCAAAATAAGTTTTCTAAACATAAAAAATGGCACGCAAATATTATTGCGCGCCATAGTGTATAAGGAAGCAAAGTTTAGGTACTAAACTACATTTAGTTCTGTTGACCAGAATCCAATCGCAAAGAGTATGCCAGCAGCGATGATGCAGAGCAGCCAGAGGATGAAGATGATCAGGCCGGGGCTCCAGCGCGGAGACTTGAAGTCGAAGATCAGCTGGAGGCCTCCGTACAGCAGCCCGAGGAACGGGAGGAAGATGATGGCCGAGACCAGGACGCGCATCCACGGATGCATCAGGGCGCGGAACACGGAGGGAGCCACGATGTACAGCTCGTGCATGCCCCGGCCGATTAAGTGGCCGAGCCCGAAGATGCCGTTGCCGGCGCCTTCCATGAATGCGCTTCCGCTGCCGAACAGGACCAGGCCTGCCGTGAACACGCCGGCGAAGCCGACGAGCAGGAGCAGGAGGCCGAACATCTTGCCGATCACCTTGGCGACTTCGTTGAAGCCGTTGGAATGGCTGACGCGGACGATGGTCTTCTCAAACTCCTTGGCGCCCTTCTCGATGTTGCGCTCGATGCTGTTGATGCTGCCGTCCTCGCCCCGCTGCGCCCAGCGCTGCTGGACGGTCTTGGCGGCCGGCATGATGATCCAGAGGATGATGTAGATGAACACCGGCGTCGAGAAGAACGGGACGACCCAGGTGTGCCAGCGGTTCCAGTGTCCGAAGAAACCGATCAGCGAGAAGAGGACGAAGAGGATGCGGAACAGGACCGGATCCGTCCTGAAATAGGCGCCCAGGCCGCTGCAGACGCCTCCGACGACTTTGTTGGAAAGGTCGCGGAAGAGCCGGCGGTGCGGATAGGCCTCGGTCGGCCCGCTCCGGCGGGGGCCGGCGTCGTCGCCCGCCTCGATGTCTTCCGGCTTGCCGAGGATCTTCATCACGCGCTCGATCTCGCTGCGGGACACGATGCCGTCGCGTCCGCATTTCTCCTGCAGCAGCTCGGCCATCCGCTCCTCGATGCCGTCGAGGATCTCGGAACCGCCCTCGCGGCCGCTATAATAATTCTCCAGCTCGCGCAGGTAGTTCTGCGCAAGGGTGGCGGCGTCTTTCTCGAAGGTGAACGCGTAGCCACCGAGGCTGATTCTTTCTACTTCTTTCATTTCTTGAGCGTTTGAATAGATTCTACAAGTTCATTCCAGGCCGTGTCCATCTGGCCGAGCTGCTCCCGGCCCTGGTCCGTGAGGACGTAGTATTTGCGGGGCGGGCCCTGCGTGGACTCTTCCCAGCGGTAGGCGAGCAGGCCCTGGTTCTTCAGGCGGATCAGCAGGGGATAGAGGGTCCCTTCGACCACGATCATGCCAACGGACTTGAGCTCGTCGATGATGACGGAGGCATAGGCCTCCCGTTTGTCCAGGATGGACAGGATGCAGTATTCGAGCAATCCTTTGCGCATTTGGGCGCGCACGTTTTCAATCGTGTTCTCCATACGCTAGAAGTTTTGGGTCCGTGAGAATCTGGCCATGTTCTCGGCCGTGACGGGGAGGCCGTGCATCTCGCACTTCTGTGCGGGCGTGAGGGCCTCGGGGATCGCGATCCAGCAGATGATGTAGATCCAGAACCCGACCGTGCCGAAGAGCGCGGCGACCAGCATCAGGATGCGGGTCACGACGACGTCGATGTCGAGATAGATGGACAAGCCGGAGCAGACGCCCGCGATCCGGCGGTTGTCGCAGTCGCGGTACATCCGCTTGGGCAGCGGCATGCCGGAGGAATAGGAGGAAGAATAGGAGGAGGAACCCGTTCCCGGGTTGGCGTCGCTCTCGGGAGCGCCGTCAGGCATCCCGAGCTGCCGGGTCACGCGCTCGACCAGGTCGAGGCGCACCACCCGTCCGTCCGTGCCGACTTCCTGGGTGAAGAGCTCCGCGATGCGGCTCTCCAGGTCTTCCATGACTTCGGCATTCTGGCTGTTGGGCCCGTCCGGCGACGCGGCGAGGCGGGCGCGGAAGTGGTCCAGATATTCACGGAGACGCGTATAGGCATCCTCTTCGAGGGCGAAACTGCGGTTTCCAAGGCTGATGTTCAATACTTTTTTCATTTCTTAAGGAACTTTGTTGGTGCAAAGATATATAAAAATTCTAATACCTTGTATCGCAAAGTACCAAAATTTTCAAAATATTTTTGCGGGGCGCAAAAATCATCATAAATGATGATACCTCCCCGCGGGGGTTTCACCAAATCTTGGGATTGACCGGAATCGGCCACCGGCGTAATTTTGTGCTGTTTTTAGTAGTACGAAATGAAAAGAAGTTTCTTCCTTATTATAGTCGGTCTCCTGGCGGCCTGCAGCCTTTCCGCGCAGGTGATGCCGGAGCAGAAGAGCCGCCTGACCGTCGGCGGCTACGGCGAGATCACCTTCACCCGCAATTTCTACAGCGACAACGTCTACCGTTATTCCCACCCGGGCGACTACAAGTCCGATCCCGGCCACGGCCGCTTCGATGTTCCGCACGCCGTGGTCTTCCTCGGCTACGACTTCGGCAAGGGCTGGACGATGCAGACCGAGATCGAATTCGAGCACGGCGGCAACGGCACGGCCGTGGAGAAGGAATACACCGAAGCGGGCGAGTGGGAGAGCGAGATCGAGAAGGGCGGCGAGGTCGCCCTGGAACAGCTCTGGATCCAGAAGAGCTTCGCGCCGCAGTTCAACGTCCGCGTCGGCCACATCGTGGTGCCCGTCGGCGGACTCAACAACGGCCACGAGCCGCTCAATTACTTCACCGTCTTCCGCCCGGAGGGCGAATCCACCATCCTGCCCTCGACCTGGCACGACACGGGCCTCAGCCTCTGGGGCGAGGCCGGCAAGTGGCGCTACGAAGCGCTCGTGGTCGCCGGCCTGGACGCCTTCATGTACGACCGGGACAACTTCATCAAGCACGGCGCCGGCACTCCCTATGAATTCAAGGTGGCCAACAACCTCGGCTTCGCGGCGCGCGTCGACAACTTCTCCGTCAAGGACCTGCGCCTCAGCCTGAGCGGCTTCTATGGCCAGGGAATGCACAATTCCTACCCGAACGACATGTGGAACACCCGCTACGCGGGCATCAAGGGCCACACGGCGGTCGGCGCCTTCGACTTCGCCTACACCGGCCGGCACCTGACCGTCCGCGGCAACGCCGACTTCGGCTACGTCAGCGACGCCCAGGTCATCAGCACGGTCAAGCGCAACCTGACCTCCAACAATGCACCCTATAAAAAGACGCCGGTCGGCTCGGCCGCCTGCGCGTTCGGCCTGGAGGCGGGCTACGATTTCCTGCACCTCTTCGCCCGCGGCGGGGAAACGGAGCAGCAGCTCTATCTGTTCGGCCGCTATGAGTACTACGACTCCTATATCCCGGCCGCCGACCAGCCCGACTATCCCTACACCGACAGGCACCGGATGGCCGTGGGCCTCAACTGGCTGCCGATCCCCGAGATTGCGGTGAAGTGCGAGTACTCGCACCGTTTCCTGAAGAGCCAGTACAACGACGAACCGTCCATCTCCCTGGGCATCGTCTACATGGGATTTTTCAACCGGTAATCCAAAAGAAAGACAAATATGAAAATGAATTTCAAAGCAATCAGCCTGGCTGCGGCAAGCGCAGCCCTCTGCCTTGCCGCCGTGTCCTGCGACAAGAAGAATGATCTCGGCGGTCTTTCCGCCAGCGAGAAAGAGATGAAGAATATCGTGGAGCAGTATGTGCCCGGCGTGGTCTACGCCACCTACGGCGACCTCGCCAAGGAGACCGGCGAGCTCTACGACCTGCTCGCCGCTGCGGCCGAGGGTGGCGTCAAGACGCTGACCCAGGCCCAGCTGGACGCCATCTGCGCCAAGTTCCTCCAGGCCCGCCAGAGCTGGGAGGAGTCCGAGGCCTTCCTGTTCGGCGCGGCCTCCGACTTCGGCATCGACCCGCATATCGACACCTGGCCGCTCGACGTGGACGGCCTCGCCACCGAGCTTTCCAACGCTGAGAAGGTGGCCGCCCTCGCCGGCGAGGACGGCATCGGCTATGCCGCCGCCAAGCTCGGCCAGGAGCTCCTCGGCTTCCACGGCATCGAATTCGTCATCTTCCGCGACGGCAAGAACCGCACCGTCGCCGCCCTCCAGGCCAACGAGGACCATGAGGCGTTCGCCGGCAAGACCGTGACCGGCGAGCAGGAGCTCATCTACGCCGCCGCCGTGGCCGGCGACCTGCGCGACAACTGCTACCGCCTGTGCGTGTCCTGGAATCCCGACGCTCCCGCCGCCTTCGCGGAGCGCTGCGAGGAACTGGAGGTCCCCGTGACCGTGACCGGTTCCGACAAGACCTACGGCGAGAACCTGCTCGGCGCCGCCGCTGCCGGCAGCTCCTACGCCACCTGGCAGAGCGCCGTGTCCTCCATCCTGGTGGCCGGCTGCTCCAACATCTGTGCGGAGGTCGCCGACGTCAAGATGGGCAACGCCCACACGGGCGAGGATGTCAACTACATCGAGTCGCCGTACAGCAAGAAGTCCTTCCAGGATTTCATCGACAACATCCTGAGCATCCAGTACAGCCTCTACGGTGCCGCCGGCGCCACTTCCGCCCAGGCCCACTCCCTGATGAGTTTCTTCAAGAGCCAGAACTACAGCGGCGCCGCCGCGATCGAGAGCGCGCTGAAGGCCTCGCTCGACGCGCTGAACGCCTGCGCGGCCAAGGGCGCCTTCGTGGACATCTATGCCGACGCCTCCGTGCAGACGGCGATGGACGCGATCAGCGGCCTGGACGACGAACTCAACAAAGCTGCCGACTGGATCCTGCGTCAGTAAGAGAGAACGTGATACATAACTTTCTGCAATGAACAGACACACTTCCTTCCTGGTGGTCTGCAGCCTGGTGCTCATCGCATCAGGCTGTGACCGTGATAATTACAAGACTAAATTCCCCGACAGGCGCGAGCCCGACGCGAAGTACGTCGGCCAGGCCGTGGGCAACTTCACGGAAGACGAATGGTATCCCGGCGGCCGGCTGGGCACGACCCTCAACGTGACCGAAGGCTGCTACGAGGACGAGACGCCGGCCGTGAACGAAATGGGCCTCGACCGCGCGTTCAACCTCGGCGAGGCGGCGTTCGAGCGCAACTTCACGATCAACACCGCGCCGTTCAAGGGCCTCGGCCCCGCCTATCTGCGTACGTCCTGCCTGGACTGCCATCCCGGCTACGGCCATGGCAAACGCCAGGACTACTACAAGGCGGGCTACGGCAACGGCTACCTCCTCGTGGTCTACCATCCGGCGGACGGCGCCAACAGCGACGACGGCCCCTACGTGGCCGAAGTGACGGGCATGCCGCAGACCAAGGCGGCCGCTCCGTTCCTCCCGCCCATCGACGAGGACCAGATCGTGCTCAACTGGATCCCGGTGACGGAGATGGAGAGCGGCCTGCCGATGACCTTCCCCGACGGGGAGAAATATGAACTGATCTATCCCGAGCTGACCATCCCGGAAGCGGCGTTCAACACCAATCCGACCCCGTACCAGACGGGCAACAAGGCCGTGGCGTTCCGCCTCGAGTCCACGATCGGCATCATCGGCACGGGCCTGCTGGACGCCATCCCCGAAGAGGACATCAAGGCCCAGTACCAGGCCGAGGCGCCCTACGTGGCGCTGAATCCTTCCTTCTGGGACAAGGACGCCAACGATTTCGCCGCCACGGCGTGGTACACCCTGGCCGACGGGCAGTTCGCCGACGGCACGCCCGCGCCCGCCGGGACGAAGAAGCTCAAGCGCTTCACCTACGCGATGACGCGCGCCTCCCTGCAGGACGGCGCCGGCGCCAACGCCATCTGGAACATCACCAACGTCAGCCGCAGCGACCGCCCGTTCCTCTACACGACCAAGGCCTGG
>LUZH01000100.1 GCA_001602885.1 Bacteroidales bacterium Bact_16
TAGAGCCCGCCGTCGGCGGCGAAATTGATGTCTTCGAAGAAAATGCCGTACATGGTCGGCTGTATGCGGGCGCCGGGTTTGGACAGGTTGATGTCGAGAGTCTGGGCTGCGGACGGCAGCGCGAGCAGCGCCGCGGCGCACAGGAAGAGGATGCGGGAGCGGTTCATGCGAGGATACAGGTTGGTTTATAATCTGCGCGAAGATACAAAAAAAAGGTCTGCGTGGCAGAATTGCGGCCATTTTTTCGCATCTTTGCGGAATGAAGCGTTTTCTTCTGGCAACCTTGCTTCTGTTCGCGGGCCTCATCGCCCGGGCCGGAGAGCCGTATATCTGCATGCAGCCCGGCCGCACCCTCGTGTACGAACGCCACAAAGCCTCCAACGGCCGTTTTGAGCGGAGCACCACCATGCAATATAAGCGCGTGCGCGCGGAAGGCACGGACCGCGTCGTCGAATTCGACATGACGCTCCGCGGCCCGGGCGGCAAGCCGCTCTACGGCGGCGCCGCCCCGATGGCCACGACCGTCACCGCCGACGGCACCGTCCGCCAGGACCTCGGCGCGGCGCTGCAGGCCGTCCTCCACAACATGTTCCCCAACGCCGCGCAGCGGGTCGAGGCGGGCTACGCCGAGATCCCGGCCGACGCCAAGCCCGGCGACCGCCTCCCGGACGCCCATTGCTCCGTCCGGACGGGCATGATGGTCCACACCATAGACATCACCGGGCGCGAGGTCCTGGGCCGCGAGCGCATCCGCGTGCCGGCAGGGGAGTTCGACTGCATCGTGATCCGCGAACACAAGGTCGAACGCGGCCTGGGCCGCAACCGCGACACGGTCTCCAAGAGCTGGTACGCCGCGGGCGTGGGCCCCGTCCGGCACGACACCTACCAGGTAAATCGCGGTTCCCTCAAGCTGG
Organism: Bacteroidales bacterium Bact_16; assembly: GCA_001602885.1. Next base: position 915 of record LUZH01000100.1, read on the forward strand.
ACACGTCGGAAGTTCTAAAAAATTATTAAATTTGTAAGTTCGATTTTCGAATAATGAAGAAACTGACCTGGCTTATCGTACTCCTTCCGCTCCTGACACCGCTGGTGTCGGCGGCCCAGGATGCGTATCCCGCCGACAGTCTTCTGCAGGCGGCCGGCCGCGCCGACGACGCGGCGCTCCGCCTCGTCGAAGCCGGGTTCGCCAACGTCCGTGCCCTCGAGACGCCCGACTTCACCGTCTTCACCGTCGAAAACGACGCCTACAAGCTCCCGGCAGAGGGATTCTCCCGTGCAGTACAGATCCTCGAAGGCAGCGGCCTGGACACCTCCAAGCCCATCAAGCTCATCGGCACCGCCCACAAGATCCCCGAAGTGACGATCTCCTACGACCCCGCGACCGGCGCGTGGAATACCACCAAGCGCCTGGACGCCTCCTGGGATGCCGTCCGCAACCAGCCGAAGCTGAACAATTCCTCCCTGAAGCCCGACATCACCGTCTATCCGGTGGTTTCCCTGATCAACCTGATCATCACGCAGGTCTACCAGTCCCTGTGGGAGCTCAAGCCCGCCCTGGAGGTCGAACTCTGGCCGGGCGCGCGCTTCTCCTACCAGCTGGTCGTGCCCGTCTTCACGGACTTCTACGAAAACCGCTATCATCTGGTCCACCCGGGCGTCATCTCGCTCTCGCAGCGTTTCCGCGACCCGTGGCACCTCAATATCCTCGGCAAGTTCACCATCGGCCAGTTCACCGGCAACCGCTTCGGCGCTGCGCTCGAAGCGTCCTGCTGGTTCCCCAACGAGCGCTTCTGGATCGACACCCAGCTGGGTGTGGTCTCGAGCGCGATGTTCGTCGGATTCAAGTGGCGCTACTACTGGGAACCGGATTTCGTCTGGAACCTTGCCGGCAACTACTACAACCCCTCCCTGCAGACGCAGTTCACCCTGCGCGCGCAGAAGTTCCTCTACGGCGACTACGGCCTCAAGTTCGAGATGGTCAGGCACTTCCGCCATTGCTCCGTCGGTTTTTACGCGGAGCGCGGCCTCCTGTTCAACGACGACGGTTCGCTGCGCCCGAAGTTTGCCCAGCCGCACACCAACGGCGGCTTCCGCATCCACATCTCGCTGCCTCCGTACCGCACGCGCCGCTACGGATATGTGCCACGCATCACCACAGGAGGCCAGCTTACCTATGATTACAACGCGAACAACGAGCAGTATTTCTATAAGGAATTCCGCACGGAAGCCGCCGACAACCTGGTAAGCAAGAACTATTACAACCCTTATTATATAAACAGTATGCTTGGGAAATAATGGTCTCCGGGCCCCCTGGACGGCCAAAAAATGTGAAAATATTTGGTTTTTCGGTTTTTGTTAGATATATTTGTCTTTCGTAAAGTGGTATGCCGTGGAGTGGGAGATCCCTCCAGAGGCAAGAAAAACAGGAATTAAGTTTAACGTTTAATATTTATTTTAAAGAAATGAAAAAGTTTTTTTCACTCATTGCGTTAGCTGGTGTCATTGCCGCTTGCACGCCTGAGCAGATCGAGACCGCTTTCAAACTCGCCGGTGCCAAGGGCACGATCGATGTTGAGGTCGTCAAACTCAATGGCGATGCTCTCGAGGGCACGTACAAGATCACCGGTTTCGAGCAGCTGCCTGGCAGCAGCATCGCTTACAACGGCAACAAGGCTACTATCACGTTCTCTGCCGCAGAGAGCGCTGCTATCAATCTGACTGAGATCTCCCTTACCGCCGAAGGTGAGCAGATCATCAAGCCGGTTTCCACCACTGTCACCGTTCCTGCTCTCCTCGCTGGCCAGGTCGCCAAGCTCTCCGCCCGCATCCGCGTCGGTGAGACCCTCCAGGGCTGGTACTTCTCCGAGGAGTCCGAGTATGGTGAGACCGAGTCCAAGATCGGCTTCCTCGCCAACGACCACTATGCCACCCACGCCTACACGCACGGTGACATCACCTCCTGGTATGTCAACAACTCCGAGTTCATGCTCTCCGGTACCACCCAGGTTCCCTACATCGACGGTTTCTCCGCTGGCTACAATGTGGAGCAGCACGACTACGCCGGTTGGGAGGCTATCTACCTTGACTACCTCTTCGGCCTTTCCGTCGAGACGACTGTCGACGAGTGGGTCGAGGCCATGTGCGTCGAGGACCTCGAGGAAGGTGTGATCGACTTCCCGTTCCAGGTCTCCGCCTGGGCTATGTGGAACATCATCGTCTACCAGGACAAGACCCCGATTACCGCCAAGCTCACCGCTACCAAGGTTGATGAGGAAGGCGAACTGACCGACGAGGTCGTCCTGCTTGCTTCCGTCACCTATGACCGCTACGACTTCGACGGTGGTCTCGTCGAGCTCCCTTACCCGGGTGCCGCCGGCCACTATGAGAAGGGCCATGGCCATGACGCTCACGGCAACGGTGCGAACGCTGGTGGTGGTATCTCCTTCAACGAGTAATCCATCCCGACCTGTTTATTCCGATTGTTAAACGAATTTAAAAGTAAAACGATATGAAACTCAAAGCTCTTGCTCTGTCGATTGCTCTTGCCGCTGGCGTGTTCAGCGCAAATGCACAGACTGCTTATAAGGGGAATGATGTTTTCGTCGGCGTCGGTGGCGGTATCATCTCCGTCTACAACGGTGGCTTCAACACCCCTGCTTTCTATGGCAACATCATGGTCGGTAAGTACATCACTCCGGTTTGGGGTGTCCGTGCTGTCATCGGCGGTCCTTTCCAGACCCTCGATGCGAAGGATGGCAATGCCATGAACTTCGGCCAGATGGGTACTCTCTACTCCGCCAAGAACAAGCTCTTCGGTGAGATCAACCTCGACGGTATGGTCAACTTCAGCAACATCTTTGCTGACGACCTCGCTAAGTTTGATATCTACGGCTTCGTCGGCCCGACCGTGAACTTCAGCACCATGGGTACTGAGTTCGCCAACGGTCAGCAGGTTGGCGCCGCTGTCCTCGTCAAGGAGAACGACAACTTCAAGACCCGCGTCGGCGCTACCGCCGGTCTCGGTTTTGGCTACAACATCACCAACGATTTCGAGATCGCTCTCGAAGGCCGCTTCGGTGTCACCCCGTCCGTCTTTGGCGACGCTTCCCAGTATCGCAAGGCTGAGGGCACCGGCCGCGTGACCCTCAACGCCATCTGGACCATCGGTGGCAAGCACGGCAAGTTCGCCCGCGCTGCTGCTGCCGCTGCCGCCGCCGGCTACCTCTCCAAGGAGGCTGCTGACGCCCTGGCCCGCGACTACGCCGAGAAGAACCCGAAGATCGTCGAGAAGGTCGTCGAGAAGGAGGTCATCAAGGAGGTCGAGAAGTACATCAACAAGGAGATCCCTGCTTCCACCGCTGTCTTCTTCGAGCTCAACAAGGCCGTTCTCTCCCAGAAGGACAAGGCTCGCCTGCAGCTCTATGCTGAGGACATCAAGGGTGTCGACGCTGTGTTCTCCGTCGCCGGCTACGCCGACAAGAAGACCGGTAGCGTCAAGCGCAACCAGACCCTCTCCGAGCAGCGCGCCAAGGTGGTCTACGACTACCTCATCAGCCTCGGCGTCCCTGCCAGCAAGCTCGAGACCAGCGCCAACGGTGGCGTCGATCCGATCTTCTTCAACAACGATGTGCTGAGCCGCACCGTGATCATCCGCCCGAAGAAATAAATTTCTCTTTAGATAAATATTATTCTTCCCGAAGGCCCGCGACATCGTCCGCGGGCCTTCATTTTTTTACCCCTTGATGATTTGCGATTAATTGTTTATATTTGCCTATGTATTTTAGGTATCATCTGCGATGCTCGAGGATATCAAGTCAAATATAGCCAAGCTGGTTGCGCTGTACGAAGCCGAGAGGCAGCGGGCGGACGACCTCGCGGGGCGGCTTGCAGCGAGCGAGGAGAAGTGCCTTCAATACAAGGAGCAGATTACTGATTTGAACCAACAGATAGACAATCTCGAGCTGATGCGTGCGTTTCAGGCTGCCGGGGACCCTACTGAGTCCAAGGAGCGGATTGCCAAGCTGATTCGGGAGATTGACAGATGCATAAAGCTGCTGGAGAGTTGACATGGCACAGGACATTACGTTAAAGGTCGCGGGCAAACCCTACCGCCTCAGCGCTGCCACCCCGGAGATGGAGCAGCTGATGCGACTGGCTGCGGCGGACGTGACTGCGATGATGACCAAATTCGACGCCCGCTTCCCGGACAGCAGCCCGGAGGACAAGCTGGCCTTCGTGGCGATCCAGGAAGCCGCCGGCAAGCTCTCCGCCCAGAAGAAGATGTCCCGCCTCGTGGAGGAGGTGGAGGCGCTCCAGGGAGATGTATCCGCCTATCTGGAGGCGATTGGAAAGTGATAAGCCGTCAGGCCCATCTTCTGAAAACAACAAGTTCTTCGGAACCGGGTCTACTCGCGCTGAGGAAGGCAAGCCCGCTACGACGGGAAGCCCGGGACAGCACGGAGCCCAAATCATATTCAGAGGCTTTCTGAAAGCTCGGCTGACGGCTTTTTTCTATAACAGTATCTGCCCCGCAAGGACGGATACTGTTAATTTTATATAAACCTATGTTTTTGTACTATATCCTAAGTGCAGTTGCAGGAGCCCTGTTGGCCCTCGCAATTTATATACTGGTCAGCCGGGCCGCGTCGAAGGGACGCGCAAACGCCATCGTCGAGAAGGCGAACCTGGAGGCCGAAAGCATCAAGCAGCAGAAGATCCTGCAGGCCAAGGAGAAGTTCCTTCAGCTCAAGGGCGAACACGAAGAATTCGTGAACAAGAAGAACAATGAGCTCCGCGACCGCGAAAACAATATCAAGTCCCGCGAGGGGCAGCTCAAGCAGCAGCAGGGCGAGCTGGACCGCAAGCAGCACGACCTCGACTCCCAGAAGGGCCAGGTCAACGCCCTCAAGACCAAGCTGGACGCCAAGATGGAGGAGTGCGAGCGCGTGACCGCGCAGGTCAACAAGGAGCTGGAAAACATCGCCGGCATGTCCGCCGAGGATGCCCGCAAGATGCTGGTCGAAAACATGAAGGCCGAGGCGCGCAGCGAGGCGCAGGCCTACATCAACGATACCATGGACGAGGCGCGTCTCAACGCCGCCCGCGAGGCGAAGCGCATCGTGATCAACACGATCCAGCGCACCGCCACGGAGACGGCCATCGAGAACGCCGTCACCACCTTCCCGATCGACAACGACGAGGTCAAGGGCCGCATCATCGGCCGTGAGGGCCGCAACATCCGCGCCCT
>LUZH01000101.1:0-1119 GCA_001602885.1 Bacteroidales bacterium Bact_16
TTGACGGGGACGACCGTGGCGCCGAGCATCTTCATCTTCTCGACGTTGACGTGCTGGCGCTGCACGTCGGTCTCGCCCATGTAGACGATGCACTCCATGTCCATCAGGGCGCAGACGGTGGCCGTGGCCACGCCGTGCTGGCCCGCGCCCGTCTCGGCGATGATGCGCCGCTTGCCCATCCGGCGGGCCAGCAGGATCTGGCCGACGGTGTTGTTGATCTTGTGGGCGCCCGTGTGGTTGAGGTCCTCGCGCTTGAGATAGATCGTGGCGCCGTAGCGCTCCGACAGGCGCTTGGCCAGGTAGAGCGGGCTCGGGCGGCCGACGTAGTCGCGCAGCAGGGCGTGGTATTCCTGCTGGAAGTCGGCGCTCTCCAGGATGGGGAGATACGCCTTCTGCAGGTTCTCGACACATTGGTGCAGGATTTCGGGGACATAAGCGCCGCCGAATTCGCCGTAATAACCTTCTTGGTCTACTAAATAACTGTTCATATCATGGGATGATTTATATTCGCCTTAAAAACCCGAAAGGGCCCTGTCGCATCGCGGCAGGGCCCTTTCGAAGTACCTTCTCAGATACACATACGGAGCGTCAACCTCTTACGACTCGGGGAAGTTGTAACAGGCGCCACCACCAATATTTGTTCGTGCGGTACATTCTTTCGCAAATGTAGCAAACAGAATCGATTTTGCAAGGCTTTCCGTGCCTTTTTTTGTATCTTGCGCATCCGAAAACCGACATTTTATGAAGAAAACGACGCTTGTCCTGTCTTTTGTCGCACTTGTGTTGTGCGGCGCCTGCCCCGCCTGGGCCCAGAAGAAACCCCTCGACCACAGCGTGTATGACGGATGGCAGTCCGTCCGCTCCGTCCAGCTGACCCCCGACGGCCGGCTCGTGAGCTACGAGGTCAATCCCCAGGAGGGCGACGGCACGCTTTATATCAAGAACCTCCAGACCGGCGCGGAGGCGGTGATCGCCCGCGGTACCGGCCTGAAGTGGGCGCAGGACGCCCGCGTCGGCCTCTTCACGCTCAAGGCCCCTTTCGCCGACGTGCGGCAGGCCAAGATCGACAAGAAGAAGAAAGACGAGCAGCCCAAGGACAGCGTCGCGCGCATCGACCTG
>LUZH01000101.1:1137-1754 GCA_001602885.1 Bacteroidales bacterium Bact_16
CCGGCAAGACGGCGCTCGGCTACGAAGCCGCGCCGTATCTGTTCGCCGCGCAGGACGTCAAGGACCGCAAGGCCAAGAACCTGCTGGTGATCGAAGTCGCCTCCGGCTCCGTCGACACGCTCAAGTGCGTGTCCGACTTCAAGGTGTCGGCCGACGGCAGCCGCCTGCTGGTCAAGACCGCCAAGGAGAAGAAAGATTCCCTTTCGCGCGACGCCGTGATCCTCTATGATTTCCCGAAGGGCACCATCGATACCCTCTCCGCGGACCGCAAGGCCTACGACAACCTCGTCTTCAGCGCGGACGGCAACCGCGTCGCCTTCACCGCCACGGACGAGGAGGAGAAGCTGGACGGCACGCCGCGCCATGCCGTCTACCAGAGCTTCCTGCAGGTCGACAAGCGCCGGCCGCGCACGGCCAAATGGGTGACGTGCGAGCTGCTCGCCGCCGACTGCGCCGACCTGCCGGCCGGCTGGGTCGTCAGCGGAAATGCCGCCCTGGAGTTCTCCAACGCCGCTTCCCGCCTCGTCCTCGAGATCGAGGAGAAGCTCCCCGCCAAGGACACGACGGTCTATGATTTCGAGTCCGCCTCGCTGGACATCTGGGTCTGGAACAAGGCC
>LUZH01000102.1 GCA_001602885.1 Bacteroidales bacterium Bact_16
CCGCGGCGCGCTCCTCGTCGGTCTTGTAGATCGGCACCATCACGACCTGGATGGGGGCGAGCTTCGGCGGCAGCACGAGGCCGTTGTCGTCGCCGTGGGCCATGATCAGCGCGCCCATCAGGCGGGTGCTGACGCCCCAGGACGTGGCCCAGACGTATTCCTGCTTGCCCTCCTTGTTGGTGAACTGCACGTCGAAGGACTTGGCGAAGTTCTGGCCGAGGAAGTGGGACGTGCCGGCCTGCAGGGCCTTGCCGTCCTGCATCATCGCTTCGATGGTGAGGGTGTCGAGGGCGCCGGCGAAGCGCTCGTTGGGGCTCTTGTGGCCGACGATGACCGGGAGGGCCATGACGTTGCGGGCGAAGTCGGCGTAGACGTGCACCATCTCATAGGCCTTGGCTTCGGCCTCCTGCGCGGTGGCGTGGGCCGTGTGGCCTTCCTGCCAGAGGAACTCCGCGGTGCGGAGGAACAGGCGGGTGCGCATCTCCCAGCGGACGACGTTGCACCACTGGTTGCAGAGGATGGGGAGGTCGCGCCAGGACGTGATCCAGTTCTTGTAGGTGCTCCAGATGATGGTCTCGGAGGTCGGACGGACGATGAGCTCCTCTTCGAGCTTCGCGTCCGGATCCACGACGACACCGCCGCCGTCCGGATCGTTCATCAGGCGGTGATGCGTGACCACGGCGCACTCCTTGGCGAATCCCGCCACGTGCTCCGCTTCGCGACTGAAGAAGGATTTGGGGATGAAGAGCGGGAAATATGCGTTCTGCACGCCCGTCTTCTTGAACATCTTGTCAAGCGTGCCCTGCATCTTCTCCCAGATGGCGTAGCCGTAGGGTTTGATGACCATGCATCCGCGCACGGCGGACTGCTCTGCGAGATCTGCTTTCAGGGCGAGATCGTTGTACCACTGGGAATAATTGTCAGACCGTTTGGTAACCTCTTTTGCCATATTGTTGTTGAAAAACTGCGTTTTTTTGCGAAAATTGCATCTATTATTCAAACGAAGCCTTGCGGCATCATAATTGTAACTGCAAAGATAAAACAATTTTATTGATAGGAGACTTAAATATGAAACAGAGCGCGACACTTTTCTTGCCCATCCTCTTGATGTTGGCATCCTGTGGCACCCCTGCTCAGTATTCTCAGCAGCGGTTCCTCGACAGCATTTATGCTGACCCGGAAGAGGTCGAAGCTGTCGAGCTCCTCACGGAAGAGGACTTCGAGTATTTGGCAGCCGAAAACATTGCCAGGGAACGCAGCAGGGACACGCTCGTCGTGATCGTCGAAGATCCTTGGTATTATCCTTTCTACGGCCACTACGGACACTATTTCACCCACGGTTATCCTTATTATTACGGGCTCGGCTTCGGCTCCTACTACTGGGGCAGCCACTTCCGCAGCTGGCGCTATGACCCCTGGTACGGCAGCTATGCCTTCGGCTATCCGTATTCCTGGTACGACCCGTGGTATTCCGGCTACTGGTATCCCGGGATGTATTATGATCCGTGGTACCGCTACGACTACGCCTTCGGCTACGGCTACAGATATGGCTACTACGGCCCCTATGGTCCCTACGGCTACAGCTACTATCCCGGCTACTGGGGTGGCGGCAACTGGGGCGGCGGCAGCCTGACCAGCCGCGTCTATACGCCGCGCAGCACGACCACCGTCGGCGGCAGCCGCGAGCGCCGTCCCGGCAGCGGCAGCAACTACCGCTATGGCACGCCCACTTCCGGCAGCCGCAGCGGCAGCAACTCCCGCTCCGCGACTTCGGTCTCCCGCTCGCAGAGCACGCGCAGCAGCTCCTCCTCCAGCATGAGCAGCGAGCAGCGCCGCACCGCAGGCTATAACCCGGTCCGTACGATCGGCGCCAACTCCCGCAGTTCCAGCTCCTCCGGCTCCTACGGCAGCTCCAGCAGCTCCAGCTCCTACGGCAGCTCCAGCAGCTCCACGCGCAGCTCCGGCAGCTCCTCCTCCACGCGCAGCTATTCTTCCGGTTCGAGCAGCAGCTCCTCTTCCAGCAGCTCCCGCAGCTATGGCGGCAGCAGCAGCCGCAGCAGCGGTGGCGGCGGCTCGCATTCCGGCAGCTCGTCGCACAGCGGCGGTGGTGGAAGCCACAGCAGCGGTGGCGGCGGCGGACGCCGATAGATTGGCAGACAGATTATGGAAAACCGTTAACAACGATTCAAGACGTACACCATGAAAAAGATCATT
>LUZH01000103.1 GCA_001602885.1 Bacteroidales bacterium Bact_16
GCAAGGAATACCGCCGCAGCCGCCGGATCGACAAGGTCCTGACGGGCCGCTGGACGGCCATTCCCATCTTCGCGGCGGTGATGTCGCTGGTGATTTACCTGTCGATCGACGTGCTGGGCGCGCCCCTGCAGGACCTGCTGGATCACGGGATCCAGTGGCTCGCAGGCGTGGCGGACGGCGCGATGGAGCGCTGGCACGTGAGCGACGCCGTGCGTTCGCTCGTCGTGGACGGCGTGTTCGGCGGTGTGGGCACGGTGATCAGTTTCGTATGGCGCGCGTCGCGTTCGTGACCGACAAGCTGCTGCGCAAGATCGGCCTCAGCGGCCGGAGCATCGTGCCGCTGCTGATCGGCTTCGGCTGCAGCGTGCCGGCCGTGATGGCCACGCGCACGCTTCCGTCGTCGCGCGACCGCAAGATGACGATCCTGCTCACTCCTTATATGAGCTGCTCGGCGAAGATTCCGATCTACGCCTTCTTCACGAGTGCCTTCTTCCCGGGCCACGGCGGCCTGGTGCTGGTGATCCTGTATCTGTCGTCCATCCTGGTGGGCGTGCTGGTCGCGCTGGTGTCCAAGCTGTCGCCGAAGAAGGGCGAGGCGGCGCCGTTCGTGATGGAGCTGCCGAACTACCGGATGCCGGGCGCGAAGAATGTCGGGCATCTGCTCTGGGACAAGACCAAGGACTTCCTGCAGCGGGCGTTCACCGTCATCTTCGTGGCTTCGATCGTGATCTGGGTGCTGCAGAGCTTCAACTGGCGCCTGCAGATGGTGGATCCGGAAGACAGCATGCTGGCGGGCATCGCCGGCCTGGTCGCGCCGCTCTTCAGCCCGCTCGGGCTGGGCGACTGGCGCATCGTGACGTCGCTGGTGACCGGTTTCCTGGCCAAGGAGAGCGTGGTCGCCACGATGGAGGTACTGGACGTGACCGCCACGATGACGCTCCTGACCGCCATCCCGATGCTGGCTTTCTGCCTGCTCTACACGCCGTGCGTGGCCGCCATCGCCGCGGTCAAGCGCGAGCTCGGCGGCAAGTGGGCGTGCATCATGGTGCTGTTCCAGTGCGCCGTGGCCTGGGTCGTCGCCTGGCTGGCGTATCTGGTGGCCGGAATCTTTATCGGATAATCAATCTGTTGTTGTGATATGAACCTCCCCAGCCTGATCATCCTGCTGCTTGTGGCCGTGGCGCTTTTCTTCGCGGTGCGCTCTTTCGTGCGCGCCGGGAGGGTGGGCGGCTGCGGCAGTTGCGGGACGTCAGGCTGTAGCGGCTGCAGCAGCGGGGGCGGCTGCCCCTACTGCCACGGCAAATCTTCCCGGTAGGGAGGTCTTAGATGCTCTTGCGGATCAGGAAATAGTAGACCGCGAAGCCGACCCAGCTGAACGCCAGGACCGCGATGGAGAGGAGGATCCGGTGGATGGGCTTCAGCTTGGTGGACTTGAAGATGTCAAGGACGCACCAGATGCCTGCGAAAATGCCCAGGAGGATAATGACAGTGCCTAACATAATTATGGGTTTTTAGGGGTTTGGTTCCTCGAAAATTCGCATCCGCACCAGGTCTGGTTGTAGAACCCCTGCTCGCGGATGATTTCGTTTCGGCGTGGCTGCAGCCCGCCTTTGCGCCAGTTCTGCGCCCAGAATACCACTTCTGCTTGTTCTGCAGCAGGGTTGACCCCTGCAAAACCGTGGCCGCCCGTGGCCTCGTGAACGGGGGGGACCCAACCGTCAGGTTGGGGGGGATGAGCGCGAAGCGCGAAGTTTTGCAGGGGTCCAACCCTGCTGCAAACATCCATACCGGCAGCGTTGACCTGGTCAAGGTCCTTCCAGCGGGAGGAGGCGAGGGTGGTGGCGACGACGGGGAGGCCGCGGGAGGCGGCGTAGCGGGCGGCGCGCGCCAGGCGGAAGCGGAAGCACGCCGCGCAGCGGGCGCCCCGCTCCGGCTCGCGCTCGAGCCCGCGGACCGCCGCCAGCCAGGCCTCGTGGTCGTATTCGTCGGCCACGACCTCCACGCCCATCACTTCGCCGTAGCGGCGCAGCTCCGACAGGCGCAGTTCGTATTCCTCGCGCGGAGCGATATTCGAATTGCTGAAGAAGACGACCGGCCGGATCCCGCTGTCCCGGAGACATTCGAGCACCGCTCCGGAACAAGGCGCGCAACACGCGTGCAGCAGGATGTCCCGGGCGCCGCCCGGCGCTTCGACCGTCATTATTCGATGGAATTGATGTCGATCAGGTTGTTGAGGATGGCATACACCGTCAGGCCCGGCACCGTGCGGATGCCCGTCTTGCGGGTGATGTTCTTGCGGTGCGTGATCACCGTGTTGATGGAGATGTTGTGCTTGTCGGCGATCTCCTTGTTGAGCAGGCCCTGCGCCACGCTCACCAGGATCTCCTTCTCGCGGTCGGACAG
>LUZH01000104.1 GCA_001602885.1 Bacteroidales bacterium Bact_16
CCCATCATTTCCGCGCTCAGCGCGGGGGACGTGCGCGTGCTGACGGGCACGCAGGAGCAGCGCTTCGCGGTGCGCGGCGGCGTGGTCAAGGTCAAGGACAACGAAATCACGGTGTGCGCGGAGACGGCATGAGAAAGTTGTGGCTCATATTGCTTCTGCTGCTGCCGCTGACGCTCGCGGCCCAGCCTGACGCGCCCGAAGCGGCGCAGGAAGAGAAGGGCCTGGACATGAACGCCTATCTGTTCGGCCATGTCGGCGACGCCTACGAGTGGCATATCACCACCATCAACGGCAAGGAGATCGCCATCATGCTGCCCTGCATCGTCATCGATGACGGCATCCACGTCTTCACCCTCCACCACGCCGCCGAGCACGGCTACAAGCTCAACGAAGACGGCAAACTGGTCAACGCCCTGACGGGCGAACGCCCGCTCGACATCTCCATCACGAAGAATGTCTTCGGCCTGATGATCGACAGCATCTTGCTGGTCGTGCTGATCCTGCTCTGCGCCCGCTGGTACAAGCGCCACGACGTGCTCAAGGAGAAGCCCACGGGCCTCGCGGCCCTGCTGGAGCCCGTGATCGTGATGGTCGAGCAGGACGTCATCAAAGACGCCGTCGGCCCGGAATACAAGCGCTTCTCGCCCTACCTGCTGACGGCCTTCTTCTTCATCCTGATCAACAACCTGATGGGCATCTTCCCGGTCTTCCCGGGCGGCGCCAACATCACGGGCAACATCGCCGTGACGGCCGTCCTGGCGATCTTCACCTTCATGATGGTCAACCTCTTCGGCAGCAAGCACTACTGGAAGGAAATCCTCTGGCCGGACGTGCCGCTCTTCCTGAAGGCCATCCCCATCATGCCGCTCATCGAGATCCTGGGCATGTTCACCAAGCCCTTCTCACTGATGATCCGACTTTTCGCGAACATCCTCGCGGGGCACATCATGCTCCTGAGCGTGATCGCGCTGATCTTCCTCTCGGTCGCCCTCGGGCCCGTGCTGAACGGTTCGCTGACCGTCATCGCGGCGCTCTTCGGCGTCTTCCTGGATTGCCTGGAACTGCTGGTCGCGTTCATCCAGGCCTATGTATTCACGATGCTCTCGGCCGTCTTCATCGGCCTGGCGCATCCGCAACACGGACACGAAACCAACTAAAAAAAGAATCATATTATGTTAGGTACTCTTCTTCAAGCAGCTGCGCTCGCCAAGTTCGGCGGCGCCCTCGGAGCCGGCATCGTGGCCCTCGCGGCCGCTATCGGTATCGGCAAACTCGCCCAGTCCACGATGGAAGCCTCGGCCCGCCAGCCGGAGATTGCCGGCGGCCTGCGGACCACGGCCATCATCATCGGTGCGCTCATCGAAGGTGTCTGCCTCTTCGGCGTGCTCGTCTGTCTGCTTGCCATCACGTCGAACTAATCGTATATGTCGCTGATTACACCGGATTTCGGCCTCCTCTTCTGGATGGTCGTGATCTTCGGGATCGTGTTCTTCCTCCTTGCGAAGTTCGGATTCCCGGTCATCACGAAAGCCGTCCAGACCCGCTCCGACCATATCGCCGACTCGCTCAAGGCCGCAGATGAGGCCCAGGCGCGTCTGGCGGGCCTG
>LUZH01000105.1:0-2100 GCA_001602885.1 Bacteroidales bacterium Bact_16
GCCCTTGGCATCCAGGTCAAGGACACCAAGGACGGAGCGGAGTGGACTTTGGAATAAGGGCTATTCCCCTTTCTTGAGTTCTTCGATCTGAGCCAGGAGTTCGTCCGTGTTCTTGAAGATGGCACGGCGGTTCTTGCGGCCCAGCAAGATGCCGACGACCAGTCCGAGCGCCAGGCCAGCCACGATCATCCAGACCGTCTCGCTGTCCGAGCGGGACTGGAGGAACAGTTCCGTGAGCAGCCAGACCAGCCAGATCACACCCACGGGGATGCTGTACTTCATCCAGTTTTCCTGCGCCCGGCGGAACTTCGCAAGTCCCTCGCCGGCCGAGACCAGGTCCTGGTCCATCTTCGGCAGGTTGGCGTTGACCAGGGAGGCGGCCACCACGCCCGCCACGCCTGCAATGGCCGTAAAGATCATGAAGGGCAGGGAGAGGCCCAGGTTGTGGAAGGAGGCGGCGCCGAACACGATGGCCAGGCCGGCGAAAATCGGCACGCGGGCCTTCGTGCGGAGCACGTCAAGGTTGCGGCTGCAGGCCCGGTTGAACATCCGTTCGTTGACGATCTTCTGTTTGTCGAGCTTATCGCGCAGCTGCTGCATCTGCTGCTGCATTTCGAGGAGGGTGTTATCGTTCGTTTCCATTACTGCATCTTTTTGAGTTGTTCTTTGATTCTGACCAGGCGGACAGAGACGTTCTTCGGCGAGATGCCGACGATCTGGCCGATCTCCTCGTAGCTGAGGTTCTCCAGCCAGAGCAGGACAAGGGCGCGGTCGAAGGGTCCCAGTTTGCTGATGCGGCTGCGCAGCAGGCCGATCTGACGGGTGTCGGCATCCTGGTCTTCGAACAGGTCGATGTCCATCGACAGCGGCCCGGTCTGCGGCCCGCGCTTCTTTTTCCGGTCGAAAGAAATGCAGGTGTTGAGTGCCACTTTCCAGATCCAGGAGCTCAGCGCGCTGTCGCCTCGGAAGGTTCCGGAACCCCGCCAGAGGTTGATAAGAGTCTCCTGGAAAAGGTCGGCTACCTCGTCCGGGTCGTTCGAGAACATATAGCAGACGGTGTAGACCGTCCCTTTGTGTTCCCGGATCATCGTTTCGAATTCACGTTCTGTCATTGCCTTGTTTGATTGTTTCTGCCCATTAGACGCAGAAACGGACGAAAAACTACACAATACTACGAAATAATTCGATTGCCGGCCCCGGAAATCTGTAAGAATCGTATAAAACGGAAAGATTCGTATCTATGTGGCGAAATGCCTTTCCCGGCCGGAGGGTTTTCCCTACTCGCAACGCCTCTCGCTGGCAATCCTCTTGCGAAAGGAAACTGGCACGACGGCCAAACAGATTGCCCGTATCGTCCGTTTGCCTCTATCCGATATCGAGCCGATCTTAAACCCCAAAAAGGCTTAAGGAAACTCGGCGCCAAAAAAGGCCAAAAACAGCGCCGAGAGGGGTCCGCAGACCCGGGTCGGCGCCAAAAAAGGCTAAAAACGGCACCGAGATTGGCCGGGAAGGGAAGTTAGCGGGATTTGAGCCAGGCGGCCATGGCGCGGATGGCCTGGCCGCGGTGGGAGACGGCGTTCTTCTCCTCTTCGGAGACTTCGGCGAGGGTGCGGCCCGGGTAGGCGTCGGGCAGGAAGATGGGGTCGTAGCCGAAGCCGCCGCTGCCGCGCTTTTCGCGGGCGATGCTGCCTTCGCAGGCGCCCTCGAAGAAGCGGGGCTGCCCGTCGGCCAGGATCAGCGTGACGACCGTGCGGAACCGCGCCCTTCTGCTGATCGGGGCTGTCGGAGCCTCGCGACGCAGGGGGTCCGGGGGGAACGCCCCCCGGTTGTTATCTTCTGCTAATATGGCAAGCTCTTTCAAGAGCTTGTCCATATTGGCGGAATGGTCGTGGCCGGGGCCGGCATAGCGCGCCGAATAGATGCCGGGCGCGCCGCCCAGGGCCTCCACCTCCAGGCCCGTGTCGTCGGCGAAGCAGGGAAGCCCGGTGCGCTCGAAGAGATACTGCGCTTTCTGCAGGGAGTTCTCCTGCAGGGTGCTTCCCGTCTCGGGGATGTCTTCGGTGATGCCCGCCTGCGCGAGCGAAACGATTTCGAAATCCG
>LUZH01000105.1:2148-7425 GCA_001602885.1 Bacteroidales bacterium Bact_16
GCAGGAGCCGGCGGGCCTTTACGACCCGCTCCGGTATATGATCGAGATCGGCGGCAAGCGCATCCGCCCGCGGCTCTGCCTGACCACGTATTCCTTCTATTCCGACACCTTCGACGAGAGCATCTTCTCGCCGGCGGCGGCCCTGGAGGTCTTCCATTCCTTCACCCTGATGCACGACGACATCATGGACCGCTCCCCGCTGCGCCGCGGCATGCCCACGGTCTGGAAGAAGTGGAACGAAGACACGGCCATCCTGTCGGGCGATGTGATGCTGATCGACGCCTACCGGCGGGTCAGCCAGGCGCCGCGCGCTTCGCTGACGCGCGTGATGCCCCTGTTCTCCCGCACGGCCGCCCAGGTCTGCGCCGGGCAGCAGTATGACCATCATCGGCGGCGCCTCCGAGCAGGAGAGCGACGCCCTCTACAACTACGGCTACGAACTCGGCATGGCCTTCCAGGTGGCCGACGACTACCTCGACGCCTTCGGCGACGAGAAGGTCTTCGGCAAGCCCATCGGCGGCGACATCGTCAACGGCAAGAAGAGCTGGCTGACGGTCCGCACGCTGGAGAAGACCGCCGACAAGGCCGCATTCCTGGCCGCCTTCGCCCTGCCGACGGACACGCCGGAGCAGAAGGCCGCCAAGATCGCGGCCGTCAAGGAGATTTACCTGCAGAACGGCGTGGACGCCGACGCCAAGGCGGAGATCGTCCGCTTCACCGACCGCGCCCTTCAGGCTGTGGCCGGCGCGGGTTTCGGCTCCGTCAAGACGGAAGTCCTGCGCCGCTTCGCGGAGAAACTGGTCGGCCGGGCCTGCTAGCACGATGGAAGGGGTCGCGACGGTCGTCAAGAATGCGGGAAGCCACTACCTGCTGAGCGCTCTGCCTGCCTGGGAGCTGTTCCCGGCCGTCCTGCGCGGGCGCGTGCGGCTGGACCGCAGCGGCGCCACCAACCCCGTGGCCGTGGGCGACCACGTCCGCTACGAGACCGACGGCGAAGCCACGGAGGAGCATCCTGCCGTGATCAAGGAGGTCCTCCCGCGCGACAATTATCTGATCCGCCGCTCCACCAACCTCTCCCGGCAGTCCCACGTGATCGCGGCCAACCTCGACCAGGCCGTGATCGTGGTCAGCCTCCTGTTTCCCGAGATCAAGCTCCCGTTCCTGGACCGCATCCTCGTGACCTGCGAGGTCTACAAGGTCCCGGTCCTGATCGTCCTCACCAAGATGGACCTCTACCGCGACGAAGCGCCGGAGCTGGTCGCCAATTTCCACAAGATCTACGAAAGCGCCGGCTATCCCGTCCTGGAGACGTCCGTGCGCACCGGCGAGGGCATCGAAGCCCTGCGGGAGCGCTGCCGGGGCCGGATCAATCTCTTCTCCGGCGAATCCGGCGTGGGCAAGTCGAGCCTGATCAAGGCGCTCGACCCTTCGCTCGATCCCAAGATCGGCAAGATCTCCGTCGCCCACCTCCAGGGCAAGCACACCACCTCGCTCTACGAGATGTACCGCCTGGCCTCCGGCGGCTTCGTGATCGACACGCCGGGCCTGCGCGGCTTCGGCCTGGTGGACCTGGAGAAGGAAGAGATCTCCAAGTATTTCCCGGAGATGCTCGCCGTGACGGACGACTGCCGCTTCGTCCCCTGCACGCATACCCACGAACCGGGCTGCGCCGTCAAGGCGGCCGTCGACGACGGCAGGATCAGTCCCGAACGATACAATTCCTACCTCGGCATGCTCGAGGAGGACAAGAAATTCCGATGATCAAGGCGCTTCACCGCGAGATCCTGCGGCTGGCAGTCCCGAGCATCCTGGCCGGGATCACCGTGCCCCTGGTGGGCATGGTCGACACGGCCGTCGCCGGGCATCTGGCGGGCGATTCCGCGGCCTTCATCGGCGCCATCTCCGTGGGCTCGATGGTGCTCACGCTGCTCTACTGGACCTTCGGCTTCCTGCGCACCGGCACGGGCGGCCTGACGGCGCAGGCCTTCGGCCGGACCGATTTCCGCGAAGCGGGCCGCATCCTGCTGCGCGGCACGGCCCTCGCGCTGATCGCCGCCGGCGCCGCCATCCTCTTCCAGTGGCCCTTCTTCAAGGGCATGATGCTGGTCACCGACGCCCCGCCGCAGGTCAAGGAGCTGGCGGAGCGCTATTTCTTCATCCGCATCTGGGCCGCGCCCGCCACGATGACGCTCATGACCCTGCGGGGCTGGTTCGTCGGGTTGCAGAATTCCGTGGACTCGATGTGGCTGGACCTCATCATCAACGCCGTCAACATCGGCGCCAGCATCCTGCTCGCCTTCGGCATCGGCCCCTGGCAGGGTATGGGCTTCGACGGCATCCCGCTCGGCACCGTGATCGCGCAGTACAGCGGCCTGGCCTTCGGCCTGTGGGTGTGCAAGCACAAATACGGCCGGGACGTCCTCGGTCTGCTGCGCCGCGAGGATGTCGTCGCGCTGCGCCACGACGGCACGATGCGGAGCTTCTTCCGGATGAACCTCGACCTGCTCGGCCGCTCGTTCTTCTTCATCCTCATCTACATCGGCTTCACGATGATCAACGCCGGCTTCGGCGAGCTGATGCTCGCCTGCGGCTCCATCATGATGCAGCTGCTGATGTTCTTCAGCTATTTCACCGACGGCTTCGCCTATGCGGGCGAGGCCCTGGCGGGCCGCTTCATCGGAGCGCGCGACGCCGGGATGCTGCGCAAGAGCATCCGCTACGTGTTCGTCTGGAGCATGGGGATCGGCATCTTCTTCATCGCCATCTACGCGCTGGCCGGCACGCCGGTCGTGCGGCTGCTGACCTCCGACGCGACGGTCGTCGACACCTGCCGGCAGTTCCTGCCGTGGCTGCTGCTGATGCCGCCGCTCGGCTGCGCCGCCTTCACCTGGGACGGCATCTATATGGGCGCCACGGCCACGCGCGCCTTCCGCGACGCGATGGGCGGCGCCGCCGCGGCCTTCTTCGCCGTCTGGTTCGTCGGCAAATGGCTCTTCCAGCCGACCGGGGCAACGGCCCTGCACTGGCTCTTCGCCGCCTACTTCGCCCACCTCGCCTTCCGGACCCTCTGGCTCACCGTCCGGCACCGGAAGGAAGTCCTCGGCGCCATCTGACCCCTCCCCCTAAAACGGCGCCGACCCGGGTCCTGAAGGCCCGGGTCGGTGCGGAAAATGTCTGTGCGCTGCGCTAGATGAAGATGTAGCGCAGGATGAAGAGGACGGCGAGGACCCACATCGGGACGGAGATTTCCTTGACGCGGCCGGCGATGGCGTGGGTGATCACGTAGGCGATCACGCCGATCAGGATACCGTCGGAGATGCTGTAGGCCACCGGCATCATGATGATGGTCAGGAAGGCCGGGATGCTCTTGCAGTAGTCGTCCCAGTGGATGCGCTTGATGGAAGGCATCATCATCACGCCGACGATCACCAGCGCGGGAGCCGTGGCGGCACTCGGGATGGAGAGGAAGATCGGCGAGAAGAACAGCGCGAGGGCGAAGCAGACGGCCGTGGCGAAAGCCGTGAGGCCGGTGCGGCCGCCGGCGCCGACGCCCGCAGCGCTCTCGACGTAGGTCGTGGTGGTGGAGGTACCGAGGCAGGCGCCGGCCACGGTGGCGACGGAGTCTGCCATGAACATCTGCTCCATGCCCTCGACCTCGTCACGCTCGACCAGACCGGCACCCTGGTGGACGCCGATGATGGTACCCATCGTGTCGAACATGTCGACGAACAGGAAGGTGAACACGACCACGAGCATGTTCCAGCTGAAGATCTGGGAGAAATCGAACTGGCAGAAGATCGGGGAAATGCTGGAAGGCAGGGACAGGAGCTGGACGGATCCGGCTTCGTTGCGCGACAGCTGGGTGATGGCCTCGCCCGTGGCGGGGTCCTTGACCACCAGGCCGATGAGCGTGGTGACGATGATACCGATCAGGATGCCGCCCTTGACCTTGAGCATCACCAGGCCGGCCGTGATCATCAGGCCGAGGAGGGCGACCAGCGCCGTGCCGTGGGTGATGTCGCCGAGGGTCACGAGCGTGGCGTCGGAGTTGACGATGACACCGGAGTTCTGCAGGCCGATGAAGGCGATGAACAGGCCGATACCGGCGCCGATGGCCTTCTTGAGCGTGCCCGGAATGGCGTTCAGCAGCCAGGTGCGCACCTTGGTGAGCGTCAGGATGATGAAGAGGATACCCTCGAGCAGGACCGCCGTGAGGGCGAACTGCCAGGAGTAGCCCATCGTCAGGCAGACCGTGTAGACGAAGAAGGCGTTCAGGCCCATGCCCGGGGCAAGGGCGAACGGTTTCTTGGCATAGAGGCTCATCACCAGCGTACCGATGATGGCGGCCAGGGCCGTCGACGTGAAGACGGCGCCGCCCGGCATGCCGTCCAGGGCGCTGAAGATATTCGGGTTGACGGCCAGGATGTAGGCCATCGTCAGGAACGTGGTGATACCGGCGATGATCTCGGTACGCACGCTATGCTTTCCGGCCTCGAAGCCGAAAGCCTTGTTCAGGAAAGTAGCCATGGTGCGCGGGGATTAGAAGACCCACTTGAGGCCGGCGCAAGGACGGGCCCAGAAACCCTTGGAGGTACCGAAATCGTAGGAGAGTTCAACCTCGCCGCCGATGTTGAGATTGTCGCAGCCGAAGTGCTGGCCGATGTTGTACCAGAGCTGGGGCTCGGAGATGAACACGGTGTGGGAATGCGTCGGAATAATGGTGCCGTTGTGGTCGGCGTAGAGGTGATGGTCCTCCCACCAGAAATCGGCGAAGCCGCTGAAGCGGAGACCCTTGACGCCGAAGATATCCTGCATGCCCCACACGAAGGTGAACTGCAGCGGAGCCTTCTGGGTGGTGTAGGTGATCTTCTTGACGAGCGCCTTGAAGTTGAAGGTGTTGCTGAAGTCAGCGTTGTGCACGAAATAATCCAGGCCCACAAGGAAGGCGCTGTTGATCGTGTAGCCGTTGTAGACGCCGCCGTTGTATTCAACCTGGAAGCTGAGCGGAGCGAGGGCGCTGTCCTGCCAGAAGTTCAGGCAGCGGGCGATCTCGAAATAGGTGCCGCTGGGCGCATAGACCTTGTTGTTGGCATCGCGCGTGTTGTAGTCGTGGTCGATGAAGAAGAAGGTGTTGCCCCAGTTGTCGTTGTAGAAGCCTTCGAGGGTCGTGGTCACATGCTGGCGATCAGGGCCGAAGTCGTAGAAGATCTGGAGGTTGGTCTGTGCCTTCGCTCCTTGAGCAAACAGCATTGCGGCCGCGGTGACCGCCATCAGGAT
>LUZH01000106.1 GCA_001602885.1 Bacteroidales bacterium Bact_16
TACAACCTGCCGGTCTTCATGGACGGCGACATCCAGGAGTGTATCGACCAGCTGCAGATCGCAGAGAACGCCGAGCGCCTCAAGGAAGCAGGCGACTAGCAACAGAAAAGCCCGGCCGACCGGCCGGGCTTTTTCGTATCATCTTGTCTCTTAATATTTCCTGAAAGCGAGGCAGGCATTGTGGCCGCCGAAGCCGAAGGAGTCGGAGAGGCCCAGATTGACGTCGGCCTTGACGGCGACGTTGGGCGTGTAGTCCAGGTCGCACTCGGGGTCGGGGGCGTCGAGGTGCACCGTCGGCGGGATGATGCCCTCCTGGAGGGCCAGGACCGTGGCGACGGCCTCGATGGCGCCGGTGGCGCCGAACATGTGGCCGTGCATCGACTTGGTGCTGCTGATGTGCGCCTTGTAGGCGGCGTCGCCCATCGCGATCTTGTAGGCCTTGGTCTCGGCGACGTCGTTGAGGAGCGTGCCGGTGCCATGGGCGTTGATGTAGACGTTGTCCTTGGCGGGGTCGAAGCCGGACTGCTCCAGGGCGAGGCGGATGCACTCGGCCTGGGTCGTGCCGTCCGGGCGCGGGGCCGTGGCGTGGTAGGCGTCGCAGGTGCTGCCGTAGCCGGTCACCTCGGCGTAGATGTGGGCGCCGCGGGCCTTGGCGTGCTCCAGCTCTTCGAGCACGATGACCGCGGAACCGTCCGCCATCACGAAGCCGCTGCGGTTGGCGTTGAACGGCAGGGAGGCATACTGCGGATCGGTGGCGCGGGTGAGCGCCTTGGCGTTGGCGAAGCCGGCGATGCCGATGGGGATCGTGCAGTGGTCGGTGCCGCCCGCGATGATGGCGTCGGCATAGCCGTGCCGGATGGCGCGGTACGCCTCGCCGATGGAGTGCGTGGAGGTGGCACAGGCCGTGACGATGTCGATGCAGGAGGCCTGTGCGCCGAACTTGATGGCGATCTGGCCGCCGGCCATGTCGCTGATCATCGTCGGCACGAAGTTGGGCGAGACCCACTGGCCGGAAGGATCGTCGAAGAATTTCTGCAGCTCGCGCTGGATGGTGGCGAAGCCGCCGATGCCGGAGCCGACGTAGGTGCCGAGGCGGCCCGGCTCGATGTTCTCGCCGGACACGAGGCCGGAGTCCTTCATCGCCTGCCAGGCGGAAGCCATGGCGAAGACCGTGAACGGGTCCTGCTTGCGGACGAAGGGCTTGTCCATGCCGTATTCTTCAGGGTTGAAATTGCGGACCATGCCGCCGATCTTGACGGCGAGGTCCTCCGTCGGGAACTCCGTGATATAATCGATGCCGCACACGCCGTGTACGAGGTTGTTCCAAAAAGTGTTGACGTCGTTGCCAATACAGGAGAGGACTCCCAGGCCGGTCACTGCTACTCTTTTATCCATAAGTTTTCAAGAATTGACGGGGCAAAGGTAGTAATAATTTTCTTATCTTTGTGGTTCAAGCCCTTCCGGACAGAATGATCAAACTCGGAGACCAGCTACCCCGGTACCTGCTGGAAAAGCAGCCCATTTGGATGACCGTCGTCTACACGGCCCTCTTCTCGCTGGTGTTCATCCTGGTCAGCATTCCCTTTTCGCAGAACGCCTGGTTCGAGCTGGGCGCCAGCGAGGCGTTCTTCTACACGCTCGCCTTCATCCTCATCTCGGCCCTCGTGATCGTGCTCAGCCGCGGGCTCCTGCACCGCTGCCGGACGCTCAAGCATTTCTCCATCCTGGCCTACTCGCTCTGGGTGGTCGCCGAGGTGGTCGCGGTGAGCCTGATCTACACATTCTTCACCTTCGAAGGCACGCAGCTCGGGGTCATCCATCCCTACCTGCGCAATTCGGGCACGGTCTTCCTCAGCGCGCTGGTCTACACGGCCGTGTGCCTGTGCGTGCCCTACGCCCTGTCCTCCCTGGCCTATGCCCTGCAGGACAAGGACAACACCATCCGGCTGATGAACTACGGCAACGTCGTCAGCGACAAGCCCGCCGTCCCCTACAGCGACCAGCGCATCACGCTGTTCGACAACAACGGCGTGCTCAAGTTCTCCATCAGCTCGGACAACCTCTATTTCATCGAGTCCGACGACAACTACATCAAGGCGTGGTATATGGACAGCGGCGGAGAAATGAAGCAGTATATGCTCCGCTGCCGCCTCAAGACGGTGGAGGACAGCTTCGCGGACAGCGAGCTCGTCCGCTGCCACCGCAAATACATCGTCAACATCCGCAAGATCTCGATCCTCAAGTCCGAGAAGGAGGGCTACAAGATCGATTTCGACATCGACTCGGTGGATCCCATCCCCATCTCGAAAACTTACGAGCAGGCCGTCCTGGCCCGCTTCAATTCACGTTAAACTATGTGGCAAAGAATACAAACCCTGTATCTTCTCGTCGCGACGGGACTCGTCGCCTCGTTGTTCTTCTGCACCAAAGCGGGAGATATCACCTTCACTGAATATTGGCCCTACCTGGTGCTGCTGGTCGTCATCGCCTTCCTCCAGGTGCTGGCCACCACCACGTGGAAGCACCGCATCTTCCAGATGCGCACCGCCGTGCTGGCGGCCATCATCCTGATTGCCTTCCAGGGCTGGCTCGTCTATGATTTCATCGCGAGCCACAACACGCCCGTGTTCCACCTTCCGGCCGTGTTCCCGATCGGGGCCGCGATCCTCGACTTCCTCGCCGCGCGGAGCATCCTCGCGGACGAGATGATCGTGCGCAGCGCCAGCCGCCTGCGCGCAGCCAAACGCAAGAAATAATAACCCTTAACCGCATAAGATTATGAGAATTCCCGAATCCGAACTGATCATCAACGGCGACGGCTCCGCGTTCCACATCCACATCCGCCCGGAGCAGCTGGCCGACAAGGTGATCCTCGTTGGTGACCCCGGACGGGTCGCCATGGTCAAATCCTATTTCTCCGCCATCGAGGCGGAGGGCGCTTCGCGCGAATTCGTCTGGGCCACGGGTTTGTTCAACGGGCAGCGCATCACGGTCCTGTCCACCGGCATCGGCACGGACAACATCGACATCGTGATGACGGAGCTCGACGCCCTCGCCAACGTCGACTTCAAGACGCGCGAGGAGCTTCCCGAGCACCGCTCGCTGGACATCCTGCGCATCGGCACCTGCGGCGCCATCCAGCCGGAGATCCCGCTCGGCGCCTTCATCCTCTCGCATATTTCCGTCGGCTGCGACGGTCTGATGAACTGGTATGCCAACCGCGACAAGATCGCGCTCCTCGACTTCGAGGAGGCCTTCAAGAAGCATGTCCACTGGGACAAGCACCTTCCCGACCCGTACTTCGTGCGCGCCGGCGAAGAGATGGTCCGCAGGTTCCAGGACTGCACCGTCAAGGGCATGACCATCTCCGCGTCCGGCTTCTACGGCCCCCAGGGCCGCGTCGTGCGCCAGGGCCTGGCGATGCCCAACATGCTCGAGGACTTCGAGTCCTTCGAGTTCGGCGGCTACAAGATCACCAACTTCGAGATGGAAGGCTCCGCCCTCGCCGGCATGGCCGCCCAGCTCGGGCACAACGCCGCCACGGTCTGCTGCGCGATCGCGCACCGCTACCTCAAGGACGCCAACACCGACTACAAGCCGCGCGTGGC